>NZ_JBQSWK010000054.1:0-16302 GCF_052377065.1 Brachybacterium sp. AOP42-C2-15 | reverse complement strand
AGCCGTACCACAGGCAGTCGTTTCCAACTCCGAGCATCGTCTCGGCACTCGTCGTCGGCCTTGATCTTCCGCGAGCGGTCGATTCCGAGCCACAAACTGGGCTGACCTGGCTCGGAATCGACCGGCGTCACCGGCCCGGGCGACGCGGGCGAAGACGTGCCGGGGCTCAGCTGTCGATCGCGGCCACGTCGGCTGCCGCTGCGTCGAGCGCGGCCACGTCGATCTCGACCTCTGCGCCCTCGCGGAGGTACAGCGGCAGGGTCATGAACCCGTGCTGCTGGCGCAGCCAGCGCCCGCCGGTCTCGACGGTGCCGTCGAACACGGAGGTCCAGCGACCCTCGGGCAGGTAGAACTCGACCTCCCCGTCGAGCGAGAACACCGGCGCGACCAGCAGCGAGTCGCCCAGCATGTACTGGGTGTCGATGGCGTGGCAGGTGCGGTCCTCCGGGAATTCGAGCACCATCGGGCGCAGGATCGGGGTGCCCTGCTCATGCGCCTGCAGCGCCATCTGCTGCAGGTAGGGCACCAGCTGCTGCTTCAGCAGTGTGAAGCGCCGGGCCACCTCCACCGCCTCGTCGTCGAAGGCCCACGGCACCCGGTAGGAGCTCGAGCCGTGCAGGCGCGAGTGGGAGGAGAGCAGGCCGAAGGCGAGCCAGCGCTTGAACACCGTCGGATCCGGGGCCCCTTCGAAGCCGCCGATGTCGTGGCTCCAGTAGCCGAAGCCGGACAGCGCCAGGGACAGGCCGCCGCGCAGGGTCTCCCCCATCGAGGGCAGCGAGGAGTCGTTGTCTCCGCCCCAGTGGGCCGGGAACTGCTGGCCACCGGCGGTCGCGGAGCGGGCGAAGACGATCGCCTCGCCCTCGCCCTGGCGCTCCACCAGCAGGTCGAACACGGTGCGGTTGAACAGATGCGTGTAGTAGTTGTGCATCTTCTCCGGGTCGGAGCCGTCGTGCCAGGCGATGTCCCGCACCGGGATCCGCTCCCCGAAGTCGGTCTTGAAGCAGTCCACGCCGATGTCCAGCAGGCCCTCGAGCTTGCTGCGGTACCAGGCGACCGCGTCGGGGTTCGTGAAGTCCACCAGCGCCATCCCGGCCTGCCAGAGGTCCGTCTGCCAGAGGTTCCCGTCGGTGGTGCGCACCAGGTAGCCGTGCTCGAGGCCCTCGTCGAAGAGCACCGACTTCTGGGCGATGTAGGGGTTGATCCACACGCACACCTTCAGCCCCCGCTCGTGAAGCCGACGGATCAGCCCCTCCGGGTCCGGGAAGGTCGCCGGGTCCCACACGAAGTCGGTCCAGGTGAAGCCGCGCATCCAGAAGCAGTCGAAGTGGAACACGGACAGCGGGATGCCTCGCTCCTCCATGCCGTCGATGAACGACATGACCGTGGCCTCGTCGTAGTCGGTGGTGAAGGAGGTGGACAGCCACAGCCCGTAGGACCACTCGGGAACCAGCGGCGGCCGGCCGGTCAGCGCGGTGTAGCGGCGCAGCACGTCCTTGGGGGTGGGCCCGTCGATCACCAGGTAGGTCAGTGACTGGCCCTCGACGGAGAACTGCACCCGGGTGGTCATCTCGGAGGCGACCTCGAAGGAGACCCCGCCGGTGTCCTCGACGAACACGCCATAGCCGCGTGAGGTGAGGTAGAGCGGCACGTTCTTGTACGCCTGCTCGGAGGTGGTGCCGCCGTCCTCGTTCCAGATGTCGACGCTCTGGCCGTTCTTCACGAAGGCGCCGAACCGTTCGCCGAGGCCGTAGACGCTCTCCCCCGGCTCCAGGCTGAGCTGCTCGTGCATGTGGTGCTGTCCGTCGGGCGCGACCACGTGGGCGAGGGAGCGACGCATCGAGCTGGTGAGCGCGCGGCCACCGGAGCTGAAGTCCGCCTGCCACTGATCGCCGACGCCGATGGTCAGGGTGAGGTCGCCCGCGCGGAGCGTGGTCCGCCCGTCGGCCGCGGACTCGACGGTGCCGCGGTAGCTGGGATCCGCAGCGATCTCGAAGCGGGGCAGCGGGGTGGCCACCCCGCGATGGTTCTCCACGCGCACCCGGATCACGCCGTCGGCGACGGCCTCATAGGTGACGGTGAGCTGGGGGTTGTTCAGGGTGTCGCCGCGGCGCCGGACGGGCCGGACGGGAGCGAAGGCGCGGAGGCGTCCGGCCTCGTCGTCGATCTGGAGGTCGTGGACCTGGCTGCCACGCTCGACCGTGTAGCCCTCTCGGTCCATCCAGTATCCGTTGGTGAAGCGCATGGTCAGCGCTCCTTTCTGCTCAGAAATCGGGGTAGTGGGGCGTCATTTGACTGCGCCGGCGGTGACGCCGCGGGTGAGGGTGCGCTGGAAGATGAGGAAGAAGATGAACGTCGGCAGCAGCGACAGCAGCGCACCTGCGTTCAAGGTGGGGACGTCGAGCATGCGGTCACCCTGGAGCGAGGACAGCGCGATCGGGATCGTCTGGTTGTCGTTGCTGGTGAGCATCACCAGCGGGATGAAGAACTCGTTCCAGGTCCAGATGAAGAAGAAGATCATCAGCACGGACATGGTGGGGCGCACCACGGGGTAGACGATCCGCCACAGGATCTGCCAGCGGGTAGCGCCGTCGAGCTGCGCCGCCTCCAGCAGTGCCGGCGGGAAGGTGCCCAGCACGGAGGAGAGCAGATAGGTGCCGAACGCGGATTGGACGACCGTGAAGATGATGATGATCGACCACGGGTTGTCGGTGAGTCCGACCTGCCGCGCCATGTTGAACAGGGGGTAGATCAGCACCTCCTGCGGGAGCATGTTCGCCATCAGGAACAGGGCCACCAGCCAGAGCCGGCCCTTCACCCTGCCCACCCCGATCGCGTAGGCGTTCAGCAGGGACAGCAGCACCGCGAGCACGGCGACCAGGGTCGAGGTCCAGAGCGAGTTCCAGAGCTTGATCGGGAAGTTCACGCGCTCCCAGAACGCGATGATCCCGTCGAGGTAGATCTCCCGCGGCAGCGACAGCGGCCCGCCGGCGGAGTAGTCCGCGGGTGACTTGAAAGCGTTGAGGATCATGAGCACAAAGGGGGCCACCATGAGCAGCCCCACCAGGAGCGCTCCGGCCAGCACCAGCCAGCGGGTCAGGCCCCGCTGGTGGCGGTTGCGCCGACGCCCGACGGACGCGCCACCTGACGAGCCGGGACCCGACGGGGTGGAGTCCGACGGTGTGGAGTCCGACGGGACGGGGCTGCCGGTGATCACTGCGGCCATCTCAGCGGCCCTCCTCTGACTTGCGGGCACTGCGGTTCTGGAGCACCTGGATGCCGCCCGCGACGATGATGATGATGAGCGTCAGCACCGTCGCGATCGCGGCGCCGTAGCCCACCCGCGAAGTGTCGAAGAAGTTCAGGAACGAGTAGTACGAGGGCACCAGCGTGGACCCCTCAGGACCGCCTCGGGTGAGCACGTAGATCGGCGCGAACACCTTCAGGGCGGCGATGGTGCAGGTCAGAACGATCACGAAGGTCTCCGGGGAGATCTGCGGGATGGTGATGGCGCGGAAGCGGGCGAACCAGCCGGCACCGTCGAGCTCGGCCGCCTCGTACAGCTCGGGATCCACCCGCGCCAGGGCGGACATGAAGATCACCGTGGGATAGCCGATCTGGATCCATATCAGCACCAGCATCACGGAGCCGAGGGCGAGGGTGGGACTGCCCAGCCAGTTCGGCGGAGCCTCGATCCCGATCCCCCGCAGCAGCACGTTGACCGCTCCGGTCTGGCTGTTCAGGATCCAGTTCCAGACGATGCCGGCCACCGAGATCGGCAGGATCTGCGGCAGGTAGTAGGTGGCGCGGAGGAACGCGGCGACCCTGCTGTTCCAGTGCTTGGCGACGTAGTCGAACAGCACCGCGGCCAGCAGCAGGCCCAGCAGGGTGGGGACCACCACCATCGCCGCGATCATCGACAGCGAGTTGCGGAACGAGAGCCAGAACGCGTCGTCGGACAGCAGCGCGACGTAGTTGTCCAGACCGATCCAGCGCTTCGGGGACAGCCCGCCCTTCCAGCTGTGCAGGCTGTACCAGATGTTCAGCAGGAACGGCACCAGGATGACGATGCCGAACGAGAGCAGGCCGGGGATCAGGTAGGGCCAGTACCCGGCGGCGGCGCTGCGAGGGCGCCGTCTCCGCGGGGGTCGCGCGACGGATGTCGACGACGGTGGGGCGACTGTGGTGGACATGCTTCCTCCCTGGGGAGGGCGGGCCGCTTGCTGCAGCCCGCCCGGGTGACTGTGCTGGTCTCACTCACCGGTGAGGTCGGAGCGACCGGTCGCGTAGACCTCTCCGAGCTCGGCCATCGCCTGCTCCGGAGACTTGGAGCCGTTGATGAGGGACTGCATCGCGCTGACGACCTGGTCGTAGAACCCGGCGACAGGCCAGTCCGGGTAGAACGCGAGGCCATCGGACTCGTTGACGGCCGCGAAGTTCTCGGTCATCTCCCGGGTCTTCTCGTCCTCGATCGCCGAGGTGTCCCCCGCGACCGGCAGGCCGCCCTTCGCCCCGAGCAGGTCCTGGACCTCCTGGGACATGGTGATCTCCATGAACTCGTAGGCGAGGTCCTTGTTCGCGGCATTGGCGGGCACCACCCAGAGGTTCCCCGAGGAGCCGATGGTGAGGTCGGAGCCGGGGAAGAGGAACTGCCCCCACTCGTCGGTCATCTCCGCCACCAGGCGGCCGAACCACCACGAGCCGGAGAACATGATCGGGTAGGTGCCGGAGATGAAGGCGGTGCCCATGTCCTCGGCGGTCAGGCCGGCGGAGTCGCCGGCGAGGTAGCCCTTGGCGACCCAGTCGGCGAAGCGCTGGGCGCCGGCCAGGATCGGATCCGCCGCCCAGTCGACCTCCCCGTCGAAGAGCTGGTAGGCGTCCACGAAGTCACGGTCGGCGTGGGCGAGGGCGAGCTGGTACCAGAGCTGCCCGGCGGGGTACTCCGCGCCGGCGCCGGCCAGCGGGATGATGTCCTTGTCGACGAAGGTCTGCAGGACGTCCTCGAACTCCTCGAGCGTGGTCGGGACGGCGACCCCGGCCTCGTCGAACATCCGCTGGTTGTAGAAGACGTAGACGTACTCGCCGTAGTTGGGCAGGCCGAACCAGTCGCCGGAACCCATCAGGCCGAACTCGTCGTAGCGGGAGGTGGTCTGCAGGCTCGCGGAGAGCTTCTGATCCCAGCCCTTCTCGGTCGCGATCTCGGTGAACGGCTCGATCAGGCCCTGCGCGGCGAGCTGCCCGGCGGTGGAGTTGCCCTTGTTGAACTCCATCAGATCCGGGACGTCGTCGCCGGTGAGCACGATGGTCGCGTTCTTCTGCAGCTGCTCGAAGGTCTGCTTCTCGACGGTGACGGTGACCTCGGGATGCGCCTCCTCGAAGATCTCCTGGGCCAGCGCCCAGGCCTGCCCCATCGCGGAGTCCTCGTTCTCGTAATGCCAGATCACCAGTGAGGTGCCGTCGCCTGAACCGCCGCCGCTGCCGCCGCAGGCGCTGAGGGCGGGCATGGCGGCGGCGCCGAGTGCGGAGGCGGTGAGGAGGGTGGTGAATTTCCTGCGCTTCATGGTGTCCTACTTCCTTGTGGGAAGGACCCTCGGGTGGGGTCCTGCGGGTGGTGCGGGTGGTGCGGGGTCCTGTGGGTCCTGCGGGGTCCTGCGGGTGCGGGTCCTGCGGTGATGCCGGTGATGCCGGGTGCTGCGTGGAAGTTCGCTCAGCCGGTGGGCCGTCGGTCCTGGACCGATCCCCCGTCGAACGGCGCACAGGCGACCAGCACCTGCGTGGGCGGGGCGTGGGGTGCCGCGAGCTGGTCGAGCAGGCCGTCGACCGCCCGTCGTCCCATCTCCTCTCCCGGTGCCCGCCAGGAGGCCAGGCTCGGGGTGGTCATCGACGCCGTGCGCTTGGAGGAGACGACGGTGACGATGGAGAGGTCTTCGGGCACGTCCAGTCCCATGGCCTGCAGCTCGTTGACGAAGCCGACGACGGCGAGATCGTTCATCGCCACCACCGCATCCGGGCGCGGGCCGGCGGTGAACACCTCGCGGGCCAGCTCGCGGCCTGCCTGCGGGCTGGGATCCAGGGCGTACTCGCGGTGTGCGAGGCCCCGCTCCTGGGCGAGGCGGGAGAAGTCCTCATGGGAGCGCACGGCGGGGCCGTAGCCGGAGGCCTCCATCTCGCGGGAGCGGCCGATCAGCATCAGGTCCCGGTGCCCGGAATCGGCCAGCGCGTCGAGCGCGTGGGCGATGGTGGTCTCGAAGTCGATGTCGATGTAGTGCAGCTGCTCGCTCTCGCGGCTGCGGCCGACGGAGAAGAAGGGGACGTCTGCGTCCTGCAGGCTCTCGATCCGAGGATCGTCGAGCGCCACCTCGACCAGCAGCACCCCGTCTGCGTGCCCCTGACCCACCAGGTCGGAGAGCTCCTGAGGGGCTCGCTGCGAGGCGATCGGCCACACGGTGAGCAGGTAGCCCCGCTCGGCGGCACGGTCGTACGCCCCGCGGACGATCTCGAAGACGGTCTCGCCGGCGGAGACATCGAACTCCGGCAGGTGCAGGGCGAGGATCCGGGTGCGCCGACTGGCGAGGCTGCGGGCGATCGCGTTCGGGCGGTAGCCGAGCTCCCGCATCGCGAACTCGATGCGCTCACGGGTGGCGGCTGCGACCGGCTTGTCCCCCGAGAGCATGTAGGAGACGGTGCTCAGCGCGACGCCGGCCTCGCGGGCCACATCACTCATCGTCGCCATCTCCGCACCTCCTCATCAGCTCTTCCACACCATCGGTCGAAGCGCTTCGATAAGATCGAACTCACCGCCCCGTCAGTTCAGGGAGGGGATCACTCAGGTGGAGTCGAAGCGCTTCGACACCTTCGTGCCAGTCAGTATGCGGTGCCGCGCAGGAGGCGTCAAGGGCCCGCTCGGCGAGGGGCCCGTCGGCCTCAGAGACCCAGGACGGCCGTCGCGATCGTGAAGTAGATGATCAGGCCCGTGGCGTCGCAGAAGGTGGAGATGAAGGGGTTGGAGAACACCGCCGGATCCGCCCCCACCCGCTTCGCGATCAGCGGCATCATCCCGCCCACGATCGCGGCCATGGTGCAGATCGACAGGAGCGTCGTGCCGATCACGAGTCCGATCGCCCATCCGTAGACGAGGCCCGCGACCAGGAAGCCGAGCGCACCGAGGACCACGCCGAGGACCGAGCCCACCCGCAGCTCGCGCCAGACCACGCGAGGCAGGTCGCGCACGCGCACCTCGCCCACGGCGAGCGCGCGGGTCACCGTGGTCGCGGCCTGGTTTCCGGTGTTGCCGCCGGTGCCGGTCAGCAGTGGGATGAACAGCGCCAGGATCACCACCTGGTCCAGCCGATCCTCGAAGACCTCGAGCACCTGGACGGTGAGGATCGCGGAGATCGCGAGCACCAGCAGCCAGACGATGCGACTGCGCACGACGCGCAGGATCGGCGTGGAGAGGTAGGCGCGCGGCAGCGGTTCGGAGCCGCTGGTGCGGGCGGAATCCTCGGCGTTCTCGCGCTCGATGATCTCCACGGCGTCATCGACGGTCACGATCCCGACCAGCCGCCCTTCGCCGTCCACGATCGGCATGGCCAGCAGCTTCGCCGCGAAGAAGCGGCGTGCGGCATCCTCTCGGTCATCGGTCGCGGTCGCGCTGACCGGCACGTGGGCGATATCGCCCACGAGCGCATCGCCGTCGGCCACCAGCAGGCGGCGCAACCCCACCACGCCCAGCAGCAAGCGGGAATCATCCACCACCGGCAAGAGATAGATCGTCTCGGCCTGCTCGGCCTGCGCGCGCACATGCTCGAGCGCCTCTCTCACGGTGAGCCCGGGGGCCAGGGTGAGCACCTCGGGCGACATGTATCGACCGATCGCGTGGCGCGGATAGCCGAGGACCGCGGTGGTCATCGCGCGCTCGGCGGCATCCAGGCCGTGCATCAGCCGCTCGGCGACCGAGGCCGGCAGCTCATCGAACAGGGAGGCACGGTCGTCAGGGTCGAGCTCGCCGATGATGTGGGCGACCTGCTGTGTGCGCAGCGCGGAGATCAGCTCGGCCTGGTGATGCGCCGGCAGCGCCTCGAACACCGCCAGGGCGGCGGTCTTGCCGAGCACCCGGAACAGCAGCGCAGCCTCGGTCGCGGGGCGGGTCTCCACGAGGTAGACGAGCTCGCCGATCGGCAGCGTCTGCGCCTCCAGGCCGAGCTGCTCGAGCTGGGCCTCATCCTGCTCCTCACCGCGCAGCAGGGTCAGGACGGTATCGATGGTCGCGCTGGCTGGAGTCACAGAGCCATTGTGGCCGACGTGGTCGCGGGAGTCCCCGGATCGATCCGTGCGACGTTGGTAGACTGTCACGTATATCGAAACATCCGTTTCGCATGTCAAAACTTCGCCGGTCGGGCCATTCCGCCGTGCACTCCGGCAACGCCAAGGAGACCCGTCATGACCACCACACGCCCGTCCCTTCCCGAGCACACCGCCGCCGCCCGGCTGATCGTCGTGATCCGCGGCGAGCGCGCCGATCAGTACGCCCCCGTGCTCGAGGCCCTCGCCGGCGCCGGGATCCGCTCCGTCGAGCTGACCCTGTCCACCCCCGGCACCCTGGACGAGCTGCCCGCCCTGAGGGAGCGCTTCGGGGACCAGCTCGATATCGGCGTCGGCACCGTCACCGATCCGGCGGATCTGCGCACCGCCGCCGAACGCGGTGCCCACTACATCGTCACCCCGATCACCCGGGCGGACCTGCTCGCAGCGGCTGCGGAGTCCGGGATTCCGATCGTGTCCGGCGGTCTCACTCCGAGCGAGCTGCACGCCGGCTGGTCCGCGGGCGCGGCGGCGGTCAAGGTGTTCCCGGCCTCTGTGGTGGGCCCCGGCTACCTCAAGGACCTGCGCGGACCGTTCCCCGGCATCCGCGTCATCCCCTCCGGCGGAGTGGACCTCGAGGCGGCGGCGGCCTGGCTGCAGGCCGGGGCCGAGGCGGTCTCCGTGGGCGGGCCGCTGCTGGGCGATGCCCTCCGGGGCGGGAGCCTCGAGGAGCTGGCCGAGCGCGCGGCGAGGTTCGTCGGCGTCACCACCCGCGAGGCCGGCGCATGAGTGTCCCGGCCGAGGGCGGTCGTGCGTCGGCCGGGCCCCGCGTGGTGGCCGTCGGCGAGACCATGGCGCTGATGCGCACCTCCACGATCGGCTCGCTCGCCCATCTGCCCTCAGTGGACATCTCGCTGGGCGGTGCGGAATCGAATCTCGCGATCGGGCTGCGCCGGCTGGGCGTGCCCTCCGCGTGGGTGAGCCGGGTGGGCGATGACCCCCTGGGCACGCGCGTGGCCCGAGAGATCCGCGCCGAGGGCGTCGAGGTGCACTGCACGGTCGATCCGGAGCGGCCGACGGGCCTGATGATCAAGTCCCGCCCCAGCGGGACCACCACCCGCGTGGACTACTACCGGGCCGGGTCCGCCGCCTCCGCACTCACCCCGGGCGACATCCCGGCAGGGCTCATCGAGCAGGCCGAGATCCTGCACCTCAGCGGCATCACCCCACTGCTCTCGAAGACCGCGCACGCCACGAACGTCGCTGCCGTGCAGCGCGCGGTAGCGGCAGGAGTGCAGGTCAGCCTGGACGTGAACTACCGGTCGCGGCTGGGAACGCGGGAGCGCCTCGGGGAGCTGCTGGGCGAGATCCTCGAGCACGTCGATGTCGTGTTCGGCGGGCCGGAGGAGCTCTCGATCCTCGCGCCGGCCGTCATGGAGTCCGACCACCGCGCCCTGCTGCACGCACTGGAGGCCGACGGACGCCAGGTGGTCGTGAAGCTCGGGGCCGACGGTGGCGCCGCCCTCGCGGGCGGCACCATTCACGAGGCGCCCGGGCACCGGGTCGACGTGGTCGACACCGTCGGCGCCGGGGACGCGTTCGTGGCCGGCTACCTCAGCGCTCAGCTCGACGGGCTCGACGTGCCCGCGCGGCTGGCCCGCGCGAACGCCTGCGGGGCGCTGGCCTGCACCACTCCTGGGGACTGGGAGGGGGCGCCGCGACTGCGCGACCTCGAGGCCCTGCTCTCCGGCGGCGCGGCGGACCCTGTGAGCCGCTGACCGTATCAGCCGCGGGCAGGGTCAGCTGATGGCAGGGTGAGCCGCTGACCGTTTCAGCCGTCGGCGGGGCGAACTGCTGGCGTCAGACCGTGAGCGCCGCCTCGGCCATCGTGGGGTAGTCGATGTAGCCCACGGAGAGCGCCTCGCCCGTATCGGGATAGAAGGTGGCCTTGTGCTGCGGGTTCAGCGCGGCGCCGGCCGCGATGCGCTCGGCGAGGTCCGGGGTGGCGATGTAGTCGCGGCCGAAGGCGACCGCGTCGGCCGCGCCGGCCTCGAGGAGCCGCTGACCGTCGGCCGCAGTCATTTCGTCATTGGCGATCACGGGACCACCGAAGAGCCCGCGGATCACGCCCACGAGGCTGTCCTCGTCCTCCACCTCGCGGATGAACAGGAAGGCGAGTTTCCTCCTCCCGAGCTCCTCGGCGACGTGGCCGAAGATCGCGCGAGGATCGCTGTCGCCCATGTCGTGCTCCTCGCCGCGGGGGCGCAGATGCACACCCACCCGGCCGGGGCCCCAGACGTCGAGGACCGCGTCGGTGATCTCCAGCAGGAAGCGCGCCCGGTTCCGCACCGAGCCGCCGTACTCGTCGGCGCGCTGGTTGGTGCCGTCCTGGAGGAACTGGTCGATCAGGTAGCCGTTGGCAGCGTGGATCTCCACGCCGTCGAAGCCGGCCCGCTTCGCGTTCTGGGCACCGTGCCGGAAGTCCTCGACGATGCCGGGGATCTCTTCGACGGCCAGCGCGCGCGGCTGCACGTACGGACGCTTGGGCCGCAGTCGTGCCACGCGCCCGGCGGGGGCGACGGCGCTGGGGGCGACGGGCGCCTCCCCGCCGAGCAGCTCGGGATCGGAGATCCGGCCCACGTGCCACAGCTGCAGGACGATCCGCCCGCCCGCGGCATGCACGGCTTCGGTGACCTTCTGCCACCCTGCCACCTGCGCGTCGTTCCAGATACCGGGAGTGCCGTGGTATCCCACGCCCTGAGGGCTGACGGAAGTGGCCTCGCTGATGATCAGCCCGGCGCCTGCCCGCTGGCTGTAGTACTCGGCGTTGAGCTCCGTGGGGACCCGTTCATCGCCGGTGCGGGCGCGGGTGAGCGGAGCCATCACGATCCGGTTGGGGAGCGTGAGCTCCCCGAGCTCGAGCGGTGTCATCAGGTCGGTCATGCGGGATGCTCCTTCACGGCGCGGTGCACAGAGCGGGTGCACAGCGCGGGGCGGCGGGTCTCGTCGTGCTCGTCGGGTCGTGCTCGTCGGGGCGTGCTCGTCAGTCTCATCGTGCTCGCCTGCGCCAACGAGCCTCTCCCGGCGTCTATTCCTCAAGGCCGCCGCATTCCGGCCGAACGATCTTCTTGTCACGTCGGCCCGGCCGCCCCGTTGCACTGGTTCGCATTGCTAACTATATTGACGTCTCGTGTCGACCACTTCCCCCACCTCGCTTCCCGGCGAGCTCCCCCAGCACCTCGCCCTCGTCTGCAGCCAGTTCTCCCGGCTCGCGGCGCGACGCTCCGAGGTGGGCGTCGGGACCGTCTCCTGGCGAGTGGTCGCCACGATCGACCGGCACGGCCCGCTGCGCCTGAGCGAGATCGCCGACCGCGAGCGGGTCTCCCGCCCCACGGCGACCACCGTCATCAAGCGCCTCGAGGAGGAAGGGCTCGTACGCCGCGAGCCCGACCCCGCGGATTCCCGCTCCTGGCTGGTCAGCACCACGGAACAGGGCATCCAGCAGCTCGCCGCCTGGCGGTCCCAGCTCGCCGACGGTGTGGGTGCACTCCTGGAGCCGCTGCCCGACGCCGACCTCGCAACCCTCGAACGCGCCGCCGAGATCCTCGCCGGACTCGTCGACGCCCACGACGGCTGACGCCGAGCCCGACCCTGCGAGGGATCCCGAGCCGGACCCCGAGCCGGATCCGTCGCGGATCCGTCGCCCCGCCTCGTCGCCCCCTCGCCGCCGTACTTCCCACCGAAGGAACCCCCAGCGCATGACCGCACATACCCCCGAGCACACCGCCGCTCCCCACGCACCCGCCGTCGCCCCCACTACCGCCCCGGCCACTGCAGCGACTCCCGCCCCGCACGCGGCGCCCACCCAGCCCGCGGTACCAATCCAGACCGCAGTACCCACCCTGCGCGAGGCGTTCCGCCAGCCGAAGTCCGTGTGGGCGATCGCCTTCGCCGCAACCGTGTCGTTCATGGGCATCGGCCTGGTGGACCCGATCCTCCCCGCGATCAGCAGCCAGCTGGACGCGACGCCCTCGCAGGCGATGCTGCTGTTCACCAGCTACCTCTTCATCACCGCGATCGCCATGTTCTTCACCAGCTGGTTCGCCTCGAAGATCGGGGTGAAGCGCACGCTGCTGATCGGACTGGTGCTGGTGGTGCTCTTCGCGGCGCTGGCCGCAGGAGCAGGGAGCGTCTGGGAGATCATCGGCCTGCGTGCCGGCTGGGGCCTCGGGAACGCGCTGTTCATCTCCACGGCGCTGGCCGCGATCGTGGGCGCGACCGCCGGGCCGAGCGCGGGCGCGATCATCCTGTACGAGACGGCGCTCGGCATCGGCATGGCCTTCGGGCCGCTGCTGGGCGGGCTGCTCGGCAACGTCTCCTGGCGCGCCCCCTTCGCGGGCACGGCGGTGCTGATGGGCGTCGGCTTCCTGGCGATCATGGTGCTGCTGCAGAAGGAGGCACGTCCCGCACCGGTCTCGCCGCTGGCCTCCCTCCGGGCACTCTCCCATCCGGCGCTGCGCACCCTCGCGCTCACCGCGATCTTCTACAACTTCGCCTTCTTCACGCTGCTGGCCTACTCCCCGTTCCCGCTCGAGGCGGCGGCTGCCGCGCACGGGATGGAGTTCGGCGCCCTCGGCATCGGCGGGGTGTTCTTCGGCTGGGGGCTGGGCCTGGCGATCACCTCGGTGTTCGTCGCCCCGGTGCTCACCCGGAAGCTGGGACTCATCCCCACGCTGCTGACCACACTCGGCCTGCTCGCGGTGCTGATGCTGGTGATGAGCATCTTCCACACCTCGATGACCGGTCTGATCACGCTGATCGTGATCGGCGGGCTGCTGCTGGGCATCATGAACACGGCGCTCACCGAGACGGTCATGGAGGCCACCGACCTGCCCCGCGGCGTCGCCAGCTCCGCCTACTCGGGCGTGCGCTTCCTCGGCGGTGCGATCGCCCCGGCGATCGCGGGCCCGCTCGCGGCAGCGACCGTGGCCGGCGCCCCCTACCTGCTCGCGGCGGGCGCGCTGGTGATCTCGATGCTCATGCTGGTCCGCGGCCGACGCCACCTGGCCGCAGTCGGCACCCACCACCAGCTCACCGACCTTGAGCAGGCCGAGGCGATCACCGTCGGCGACGAGGGGTGAGACCGAGCCTGCCTCTGTCCCGTGAGGCCGCCCCGACCGTCGATCGACCACTACCGTTGATCCACCCCAGCTGACCGGAACGCCCCAGCTGGCCCGGACACGCCGCGCGTCGACCACCGAGATCACCGTCCCCTGCCAGAAACGACAGCAATCGGTGATCTCGACGCACCCTCACAGCGTGTCGTGGGCGACGGAGCCACGGTTCGGACTGGCCAGCGGCCACCGATCACCGTGCACCCCTCACCGGACCGGACCGGACGCCTCACCAGTCGTGGACGGTGCCGTCCCGCAGTCGGTTCACGGGCAGGTAGGCGGGCTGGTAGTCGTGCTTGGCCGCGGCCTCCTCGTCGAGCTCGACGCCGAGGCCCGGGGTGTCGCCCGGGTGGAGCAGGCCATCCTCGAAGCGGTAGCTGGTGCGGAGCACCGACAGCGTGCTCTCGGAGTGCGGCATGTACTCCTGGATGCCGAAGTTGTGGATCGCGAGGCCCAGGTGCAGGTTCGCGGCCATCCCCACGGGCGAGACGTCGGTGGGGCCGTGGAAGCCGGAGCGGATGCCGTAGATCGCGGCGAAGCTCATGATCTGGCGCAGTCCGGTGATGCCGCCGGCGTGGGTGGCGGAGGAGCGCACGTAGTCGATCAGGCGCTCGGTGATCAGCGTCTGGTAGTCGTAGACGGAGTTGAACACCTCGCCGATCGCGAGCGGGGTCACCGAATGCTGGCGCACCAGGCGCAGCACCGCCTGGTCCTCGCCGGGGGTGCAGTCCTCGAGCCAGAACGGGTCGTAGGGCTCGAGGGACTTCGCGAGCTTCGCCGCCTCGATCGGGGTCATGCGGTGGTGGCCGTCGTGCAGCAGGCGCAGCTCGGGGCCGAACTCGTCGCGCACTCCGGCGAAGACGGTCGGCAGGTGGCGGAGGTAGGCGGCGGTGTCCCAGGACTCCTCCGTCGGCCGCATCGTCGTGCCCCCCGCTCCCGCCGTCGCCCGCCCAGCCGGTTCGTATTCATACTTCCCACCGGGAGCAGCGTCGTGCACGCCGTAGATCTGGTCCAGCCCCGGCACGCCCGCCTGGATCCGCACCGCTCGGAAGCCGTCCTCGACGTAGCCGTGGATCGCCTCGTTGAGCTTCTCGATGGTGGTGCCGGAGGCGTGGGCGTAGGTGAGCAGGCCGCTGCGGGAGGCACCGCCGAGCAGCTTGTACAGCGGCTCCCCCGCCTTCTTCGCGGCGATGTCCCACAGGGCCATGTCGATCGCGGAGACTGCGCTCATCGTCACCGGTCCGCGGCGCCAGTAGGGGCTGCGGTAGAGGTACTGCCAGATCGATTCGATCTGGGATTCGTCGCGGCCGATGAGGGTGGGGGCGACGTGGTCGCGCAGGTAGGAGACCACCGAGAGCTCGCGCCCGTTCAGGGTGCCGTCACCGAGGCCCATGATGCCGTCGCTGGTGGTGACCTTGACGGTCACGAAGTTCCGGCCAGGGCTGGTGACGTTGACGTCGATGCGATCGATGGCCATGCGGGGCTCCTCCGGGGCGAGGTGGCGACCTGCGAGACCTCGATGCTGTTTTATATGATGGAACGCTTATTCTGTAGTTCGTGACGAGTCTAGGTGTGCCATGCGCACCGAGCAACATCTGCTCAGCCACGGAGAGAGGCACGAGATGACCACTTCTGCATCCGGCGCGGAGCCGACCGAGCCCCACGCTGCCTCCCCCGTCGGCAGCGTGGACAAGGCACTGATCCTGTTGGAGATCCTGGCCGCAGCCGGCCCCGAGGGTATGTCCCTGCGCGATATCGCCGAGGCCGGAGGGTTGAACAAGGCTTCGGTGCACCGCCTGCTGCGGGCACTCATGCACCGTGGCTTCGCGGAGCAGTCAGCGAGCGACCAGCGCTACCGGCTGGGCACCACCCCGCTCGAGCTCGCCCATGCCTACGGTGCCGGCGAGAACCTGCCGACCCTGTTCGCGCCGGCGCTCGCGAGCATCTCCCAGCACTCCCAGGAGCTGGTGCACCTGGGGCAGATGGACGGCACCCGCGTGCTCTACCTCGACAAGGTCGAGCCCGAGCGCACGCTCCGGGTGTGGTCGCGGGTGGGCAGCCGAGCGCCGGCGGCTCGCACCGCGATGGGCCGGGCGATGCTCGCGGCCGACGGGGTCCGAGGGGACGCTCTTGCCGCGTACGCCCAGGCCACTGAGGTGGGGGCGGGCGAGACTGGGGCCGTGATCAGCCTGCAGCACCTCACCGAGGTGGTGGATCAGGCCGCGGCGCGCGGCTGGTCCACCGAGATCGAGGAGAATGAGACAGGCATCGCCTGCGTGGGCATGGCGTTGACCCGCACCGGCGGACGCTCGGTCGCCGTGAGCGTCACTGGGCCGCTCGAGCGGATGGGGGCGGCGCGGCGCAAGGAGGTCGGTGCACTGCTGCACGAGGAGCTCAGCCGCCTCGCACCGGCAGGGTTCGAACTCGCGCGCTGAGTGACGGACGCTCGTCAGTCGCCGAGCGCGGCGTAGGCCTCACCGAGGCTCATGTACTCGCTGTCCCAGACGTCCATGCCAGGGATCGTTCCCCCGGTGACCGCGCCGAGGAGTCGGTCGAGGTACCACTCCCAGCCGGGCCCCACGTACTGGAGCATCTCGAGCGGGACGTCGTGGTGACGCAGCGCGAGTCGGGTCATGCCGCTGCCAGCCCCGTCGGCGTCGTCGGCGCCCGGGCCAACCCCAGTGTCCGCGTCGGCGAGCTCAAGGGACAGCCGCCAGGTGCCCTCCTCCATGGAGGAGCTGACCGTCAGCAGTCGGCCCGGTTCGCAGGCGTGGATCGTGTACTCGGAGGCGGACGCCTCCCCCGGATCGGCGGTCATGGCGACCATGAC
>NZ_JBQSWK010000053.1:0-17285 GCF_052377065.1 Brachybacterium sp. AOP42-C2-15 | reverse complement strand
AGAAAAAGTTTCGGCGCGCATCGTCCTGATCGGCGGGGAGCAATTGAGCGGACTGATGATCCGATATGGCGTGGGTGTGCAACTCAAGCGCACGATACGAATCGTCAAGATCGACGAGGACTATTTCGAATCGGGAACCTGAGCGCCTGGCGGGAGAACAGTAGGACCCGGAGACACTGGTTCACTCTTGCGGCCGGCCCTCGGGCGTCGGCTTCGGCGCCGCGCGTGGGTGCTCGATCGTGACGTGTTCACCGTCGGCGATGCGGGAGTCAGGAAGTACCATGATTCTGGGGTCGACCCGGACCTTATCGCCGATGGTGCTGCGATAGCCGACGAGTGCGCCCTCGCCGAGAACGACGTCGCGGCCGAGGGTGGTGGCCTGGCCGACAGAGGAGAAGGTCTTCATCACTGTCCCTTGCCCGATGGTGGAGCGCCCGGTGATGTGGGCGTGGCGGCCGATATGGACGTCGGGGCCGATGTTGGTGTCAGAGCCGACGTTTGCTCCAGCGGAGATTTTCGTCCGCTCTCCGATCCGCGCCCGGGTCGAGATCGTGGCGTTCGGTCCGATTCGGACGCCTGAGCCGATGCGGGAGCCGCCGCCGATCCGCGCACTCGAACCCACCTGGGTGTCGGCATCAAGTCGTGCGCCGGCACCGGCGAAGGAGTGGTGGCCCATCTTCACGCGATCACCGATTGAGACATCCTCCTGAATCCGCACCATGTTCCGGATCGTCGCCGACGAGCTCACCGTCGCGGAATCGTCGATCTTGGCGGAGCGATCGATGCTCCCGCCGGCTGGCTCGACTTGGATGTCGGCCTCGCCGCGCGTGACTGACCCGAACTCGCCTCGATTACCCTGCTCGCCGGTGTCCTTCTTCCGCCTAATCGTCATGGCGCCCCGCCCTTCATCCCGATGGTGGCATCGTCGCTCGAGCAAGTGGGCGGGTCCGCAACCTTGGGGTAACTGAAGACTCCCGCCGCCGTCTCGAACCCCGGTTCAGGATCAGCTCAGACGGCTGAACATCTACCTTCCGGACTCCGTGGCAAACGTGCGGGACAGCCGCCCGAAAACGACACAAAGCCGGGAGCCGCCACGTGGAGCACTGGGCGCTTCGACTACTGGCAGTTCCCGGCACAGGCCCGGCTTTTTCTACGAACCCAGACCCAGGTGAGCTCCTCCCGCAACATCCGAAAGAAACTCCCGTGATGTACCGGTTACCAGGAGATGTCAGGAATTCGATCGCTCCAGCGGCCTCAGCCGACTCAGCGAAGCGCTGCATCGGAAGCTGTGAATCGGCTGTAAGTGTTGGTGCCAGCCAGCCCCGGGCCTGCCACCACCAACACTTACAGGCTTCTGACTCATGTGCATCAGATTCCAGCTTCAGCTCCGCTGGACATCAAGATCTCTCCTCCCGGTCCATGAGGTCGTGCTGCTCTCCTGCGATGCTGTCGAGCCAGCGCGAACGTTCCTTGAAGAGCTCTTGTACGACCTCGGGCTGCTCTGCGGAACAGTCGGCGGCGGCGCTCTCGTCGACGTTGCTGCCGATAGGCACCAGGGACAGCCCCGCGCCGATATCTGTGTGCTCGACGAGCAGAATCCGGCGACGGTACTCGTCATTCTCCGGATCAGCCCAGCGGAGCTTCCACTCCCGGTTGCGCACGGCCCACTGGAACCCGGTGTCGAAGTGTAGGTACTCATGCCCTGCCCCATCGCCGTTCCATACCTGCTGGAGCGACCTGCCGTCGAGGTGTGCATCCCGCGGTCCCTCTGCACCTGCCGCTTGAAGGAACGTCGGGACCAGGTCCAGGCTCGACGCGAGCACGTCGGACGTCTGCCCCGGGCTGATGGCCGATGGCCACGACACCAGGAGAGGCACCCGGATGCCGCCTTCGTACAGGCTGTATTTCGCACCTTCGAGCGGTGCGTTGTCACCGTAGTTGCAGGTCGAACCACCGTTGTCCGTCATGTAGACGACAAGGGTGTTCTCCCTTTGGCCGCTGCGCTCGAGGCTGTCGAGGATCCGGCCGATCTCGCGGTCCATGATCTCGAGCTGCGCGAGGTAGTAGGCGCGCCCATTCTCCAGGTTAGGGGAGATGGCACCGTCGTACCAGTCCACGTACTCCTCGACGTCCGGATCGAAGTCGGAGTACGAGGGCAGGCCTCGTGCCTCCAGCTCGTCCTGCGGGAGCTGCCACGTGAAATTGTGGACAGCGTTGAAAGCCGTGTAGCAGAAGAACGGTTGGTTCTCCCCCTGACGCCTGTCCGCCTCGAGGAAGTCGATGGTGCGGTCGGCGAGTTCGACGGTCAAATGCTGATACGTGTCCACCGGCGTGCCGTTTTCATACATAGGACTGACCCCATGCACCCTCTGTACGTCCTCCCCGCGCTCCTGCAATGCGTCCGAGGAGTGAGTGAGGTAATGGAGGCGGCCCATGCTGGGCCCAGCGAGCCCGTAAAACGAGCTCGCGAAACCGTGGCGCTCGGGGCATGCACGATCCCCCACTTGCTCGTGGCCGTAGTGCACCTTGCCGAAGTAGCCGCAGTCGTACCCGGCCTCCCCGAGCATCTCTGGGAGGACCTTCCGTTCCGTGGGAGGGAACCGGGATGTGTCGAACCAGTGTGCGCCCCAGCGCTGCTGATACGCGCCGGCGATGAGCCCAGACCGGGACGGCGAGCAGATCGGAGCGGTCACATACGCGTTGGTGAATTCCATCCCGGACCGGGCCAGCGCGTCGAGATGGGGCGTTTGCGCGTCGCAGCTGCCGAGAGCTGAACGGTCACCGTAGCCGTGATCGTCCGAGACGATCAGGAGAATGTTCGGTGCACTCATGCCTTTACCGCCCCACTAGTCATGCCGGACTTCAGATAGCGCTGCAACCAGAGGAACAGGACTATCAGCGGGAGGGAGCTGACCAGCGCTCCCAGCAGAACCAGGATCGTGTACTCCGGAGACTGGGTCACGCGCGAGTTCCAGATGTACAGGCCGACGGTCGCGGGATACTTCTCGCTCGACGACAGCACCATCAGCGGGAGCAGGAAGTTGTTCCAGATCGCGATCACTTGGATGAGGAAGATGGTCACGAGCCCGGGCGTCATCAGCCGCAGCCCAATAGTAAAGGCGATACGCATCTCTCCGGCTCCGTCGATCCTCGCCGCTTCCAGTAGCTCCTTCGGTATCGACTGCTGAGCAAACATCCGGCCCAGGAAGATGGCCATGGGGCTGACGAGGCTGGGCAACAAGTAAGCCCAGTACGTGTCCACGATTCCGAGTCGCACGACGACCAGGTAGATGGGGAAGGCGAGCACGGTGGCCGGCAGAAGGGTCCCGACGAGAACGGCTGCCGTTATGAACGTCTTGCCTCGGAAGCGCAGCAACGCCAGAGCGTACCCGGTTGCGGCGGAGATCAGCGTGCACAGGGCGCCACCGATGCCGGAATAAATCAGTGAGTTGACGAACCAGCGTCCGAATATCCCGTCCTCGGCGGTGAACAACGCCCGGAGGTTGTCGAAGGTGTGCGGCGGGATAGTGGGCACGACCCCGCTCGTCGAGGCGAGCTGTGAGGTGGTCTTGGTGGAAGCGATTAGCTGCCAGAAGACCGGAAACAGGAAGTAGATGCAAAAGGCGATGATGATCGCCGTTCCGATGACGGTGGGTAGGAGCGCCTTCTTTCGCGTCGCTGCGACGATGCTATGAGGAGCAAGGTGTGTTCTACGAGTTGTCTGTGCGGTCATGATCAAGTCCTCTCCCGGATCTGCAAAACCAAGCCTGCCATCGCGAAAGCGAGCAGCGCGACGATGAGCGCCAGTGCTGACGCTATTCCTGGTTGCCCCTCATTCATCGCGAGGTTATACACGGCAAGGTTCGGCGTGAATCTCGAGTCCACACTGTTCGTCATCCCGCGGAGCACTGCTGGTCCGGCGAACTGCTGCAGCGAGCCGATCACAGAGAACAGCAGAGTTACGACCAAAGCCGGAATGACGAGCGGCAGCTTGATGCGCAGCGCGACCGTCGTGCCGGCCGCACCGTCCATGCGGGCAGATTCCAAGATTTCCTTTGGGATCGCCTGGAGGGCGGCGAAGATGATGATCATGTTGTAGCCGGTCCATTCCCAGGTGGTCATGTTCATGATCGAGAACAGCACGACGTCCTCGTGCAGGAAGTCGGCGGGGATTCCGAGGCTGCGGAGCGCTCGCACGATGGGGCTCACCTGAGGGAGGTAGAGCGCACCCCAGAGGAGGGCCGCGATCACGCCGGGGATCGCGTGGGGGAGGAAGATCGCCGCCTGGAAAAATTTTTTCCCCCACACAATGCCGGCATCGAAGAGTAATGCGAAGAAGGTCGCCAAGATGAGCATGACCGGCACCTGGATGATCCCGATTAGGAACACTCGGACAAATCCGTCTCGGACTCCTTTATCAGAGAGTGCGGAGACGTAGTTGTCGAAGCCAGCGAATTGTCGAGTCGCGGCCCCGAGGCCGAGGCCGCTCTGCGTGGTCGCCGTGAAACTTTCGATGGTGGCGAGAACCATGGGCGCAGCGAAGAAGATTGTGTATAGCACCGCCAAGGGCGCGATAAGGATCCATGCCGAGACCACTTCGGACGAGCGTGTCCAGTGGGCAGGTCTCGTACGAGCGTTCCCGTTCATCCCTCTCGCACCTCGAACCCACTGTTTCGCAGGCGCCCGACAACTTCCTCTTGCACGGAGTTCAGCATGTCCGTGCAGTCCCCTGCCTTGATGGCGTCCCCGATACTGTCCTCGAACAGGGTGAACACCGTGGTCATCGACGGGCCCCACTGCCAGTCTTTGCTGACGAGCTCGGCGGCCTCGGCGAACACGGGGGCCACCTTCTGTCCGCCGAAGAACTCGTCGGGTTGCGAGTAGCCGTCGACTTGATCGGCGTTGCCGGAGGCAGGGTAATAGCCCGAGTTCTCGTATTGGAGGTTCATGGCCGTCGGATCCGCAGCGAGCCAGTCCGCGAACTTCAATGCCGCGGCGACGTTTTTCGAGCCCTCCATCACCGCCCAGTTCGATCCTCCCCAGAGGCTGTTCGTCGGCTCGACTCCCTCCCACTGGGGAACGGGCATCGCGCGCCACGCCCCGGAGGTACGTTCGAGGTTTCCTTTCATGCCGCGGTAGCCCCAGATGCCGGTCGTGAAGCTTGCCACCTTGCTCGCGTCCAGCGCTTGCCAGAACCCGGCGTTGAAGCCCGGGTCGACCGTAACGAGGTCGTCGTTCGCCATACCGATCCAGAAGTTGAGCGCCTCACGGGTCGCTTCTCCGTTGAGCGAGACGACCCACGACTCATCTTCGATGGAAAACCAAGTGGCGTTGTTCTGCCAAGACACGGCCGCCATGAAGGCACCGCCGGTGATGAGCGTTCCCAGGTATGCGTCAGTGTCGGTACGGACCTTGCTCGCGAGGTCCCGGTACTCCTCCCAAGTACCCCCGAACTCGGCGCCGGCACCCGTGAGGATATCGTCGTTGACATAGGTAACGAGCGGACCCTGATCGTTGGGTATGCCGTATTGCTGTCCCTGGAAACCAGCCGAGCTCCAGGTCGGGGCCGAATAGTTCTGCTTGTACTGCTCGGCTTCGGCGGCCACGTCCATGAGGACGCCCCCGCTCACGGCAAAAGTCGGGATCTGCTGGGCCTCCACCTGCGCCAGATCGGGGCCGGTCCCCGACTTCACGGCGGATTCGATCTTCTTGTACGCGTCAGCCCCCGAGGGGATCACATTGTAGTTAACAGTGATGTCCGACTGACTCGCATTGAACTCGGCGACGATGGTGTCAAGTCCCGCCTGCCATGCCCAAAACTCAACCTCTCCGGTCGCGGACCCGGCACCTGCGCCGGAATCATCCCCACGGGTGTCTCCGCTGGAGCAGCCGGCTGCGCCGAGCAGCGCGGCGGTCCCTGACGCGGCCATGAACTGACGTCTGGTGGTGGTATGCATCTAAATTTCCTTCCAAATATGGGGCGTGGGCAACGCGAACATCGAGGGTGCGATGTCGGTCGCGGCACGGGAAGCATTCGTTCCAATCGGTCCGGCTACGGAGGCAGGTCGGCATCGAGCTGCCGCCGTCGCGCTGAGACGCCCCTCATTAGACCGTTCGGGACCACCCTTTGCAAGTAGGTCTCGAGGGGTCGTTCGATCTAACCCGAGTTAGAAGTGTGTTAGTACGCTCCCGATGTGATCTCCCAGTGCGACATGGAGCCGTGGGTGGAGATCATCCATGGAGTAGTGGACTGTTTGTCAGCACTGTGTCGGCGACCGATGTCGGCCCCGTGGGAGACCCTGTGGAAGACTGAGGGCCATGGGGAGAGTGAACAGGAAAGACGTTGCCGAACTCGCCGGCGTGGCGCCCTCGACGGTGTCCAACATCCTCAACGGCCGTGCTTCCGCGCTGGGGATCCTGCCGTCGACCGCCGACCGTGTCCGTGCTGCCGCATATGAACTGGGGTACATCCCGCATGCGGGGGCCCGGATGCTGCGAGCTGGGACATCGCAGACCCTCGGATTGATGCTGGGCGGCCTTCCGCTGCGGCTGCGCGCCCCGGTTCTCGTGGATATCGTCACCACGGCGATCGCGCAGGCGCGGCAACGCAGCCATGTCGTCTTGCCGTTCGTGAATCCCGGGGACACGGGAACGGACGTCAACTACATCGACAGGATCCTCGCCGACGTCGACCTTGCCGGTGTCATCGGGGAGCTGTCTCCGCGGAACCTTGCCGCGGGCGCACGGCTCCACGCGCTGGACATCCCGGTGGTGTGGATGTCGCTGGAGTCCCCACCGATGCGTCCTCCTGGTCTAGCGCATGTCACCATCAGACAGGCGCCAGGGGTTGAGGAGGTCATCCGCCAACTTTGGATGGAACCGGGTGAAGAAGCAGCCATTCTGGTGGGGCCTGGAGCGCGGCCCGAGCGCATCGATGTCGCGTTGCGGGCCTTCGACAGGGAAACGCACGTGATCTCCACGCCCACATGGCTGGCTCACGCAGGAGCGGAGGGTTTCGCCGTCGTTCGCGAGAACTATCCACGGGTTCGTACCGTCTTCTGTGGAGACGATCTGCTAGCCGCCGGATTCCTTGATGCCATGCGTGAGGCCGGTTTCGCCGCTCCCGATGACTACTCGGTCATGGGGTTCGGCGGGCACGAAAGCGATAGCCCCACTGAGCAGGGGATCACTAGTGTTCGCTGGCCCTTGCGCGAGCTCACCGAGGTCGCTGTCGAGCTTCTGGTGGGCCATCTGATGGGAGACGCTCGCCTCGAGCTGAGCGCATCGGCTCCGGTGGTGAGAACGGTCGACTGCAGCGCTCTTCTCGGTACTACTGCACGCCTGCGCCGCTGACGTGCCCCGCAGTGGCAGAGATTAACGCGGCCGGGACTGCCGCACTGATAGCTGACATCTTGACCTGCGCTACGGTTCGGCTTCCACTCTCGGTCGCTATCTTCCGGTGGTGGTGAGTGCACGCGGGGTGCGGGCGAGATCGTAGTCGTGGGGAGTCGAGTACTCGAGCGAGGAGTGTCGGCGGCGACGGTTGTAAAACACTTCGATGTACTCGAAGATCGCGTTCGCCAGCTCGATCCGGGTCTTCCACTTCTTCCGGTTCAGCAGCTCGATCTGCATCGTCGACCAGAACGACTCCATCATCGCATTGTCGAGACCATCACCGACGGTTCCGAACGAAGGTAGCAGGCCCGCTGGATGGGATGAGCCAGTTTGGGCTTCTCCCGCTCACCGAGCCCCCCACGCAGTTGGCTGATTGCCGCCTTCACATTACTTTGACAGCTTGCTGCCGTCCGGCCTCGTTCAGTGAGGTTGAAGGATGGGAGCCACCTTGAGTTCGTGCGTGGAAGCTGAGTTCAACAAGCTTTCGCCACTTCCGTCCGGCGACCTGCCGTGTGAATCCCGGGCCGGTCATCCGGTCGGGCACCGATGGATCTACGAGTGTGTCGATGTTGCCGCGGCCGGCCCGGCCCAGCAGGTACTGGTCTGTGCGTGGAACGGCGCCGGGGCGGAGCCAGTAGGGGGTGCCTGACAGAAGTCGTGCGTTCGTCGTGATCGTCTCGCCAGCTTCCGCGGAGCCCTCGCGATATGGAAGCTCCTTCTCGTCGAGCAGGCGCACGGGTCGCCAGCCCTCTTCGGTGTCGTCGGTGCCGCGTGCGAGGAAGGAGACGGTCAGCTCCTCGAAGGGGCTCGAGACTTCGTGTGGCCCGGGGAACCAGTCCGTCCAGGACACCATCCCGAGCCGCGAAGCCGTTCGATTCAGAGCCGTGCCGGGGTAGTCGCGCACTGCTTCCCGGATCGCGGCCTGGATCTCCGAGTTGGCGGTGTTCTTCGGAGCAGCGCTGGTGGCCTGCGACGGGGTGGATACGTCCACGACGAGCACGATGAGGGGGAGCTCGTAGGTGGGGTGGCGTTGGAGGATCTGCGCCCACTTGGCGATCTTGCGGCGGAACGCTTCACCGACCGAGGCCGTGGTCTCCAGGGCAATGACCAGGCCGTCGCGGCGCACGATCCCGGCGTCGGCCCTGCGACCCAAATCCGCCTGCTGCGCCTGCAGCCCTGATGCCGCGAGCAGGGACGGTAGTGAGACCTGCTTCTCGCCGAGCACAGTGGCGACGTCGTAGAACTCCGCAACGCGCAGAGCGAGCTCGGTGGTGAGGACGTTGTGGCGGTCGAAGCGGTGTTCGCTGTTCCAGTCCTGGCCGCCGGTGATGGCGATGTGTTCGGCGAAGGTGAGGGACTTGCGGTACTGGGCGTAGGCGTCGATCTGGTCGCCGACGGTCCACATGCTCATCCGCTGGCCGGCGGGGGCGAGGCGATTCATGCCCGCCGAGACGTAGCCGTGCGCGAGCATGCCGGCACTGAACGGGGCTCTTCCCGGTTCGTGGTGATGGGGAGCGTCGCGTCGTAGGCGCAGAACGGCTCGTGGCCCTGCTGTGATGGGTGTTGTCAAGACATCCACATTCCAGAGGACCACGAGCCTGTGCACGAGAATACTGGTTCGCAGCGGGATGCTGCGAGCACGATCTTCAACCTGCCCAACTACCGCGTCATCGACGCCATCGACCTGCCCGATGGTGGCCGGCGGGTGGTGATCGCCTCGACCGTCCCGCCGGGCTGTCCGTCCTGCGGGGTGCTCGCGACGAAGGTCCACTCCCGCCGGTCACAGCAGGTCAGGGACGTTCCCGTCGCCGGCGCGGCGGTGGTGGTGTGGGCCAAGCGGCGCTGGTTCTGCCTGGAGCCGGCCTGTGCCCGGGGCACGTTCGCCGAGGCCACCGAGCAGATCCCCCGTTACGCACGCTCGACGACCCGACTGCGGGACCAGGTCGTCTCGGCCGTGATCACCTCGGGCCGTGCAGCCTCCGAGGTGGCCCGGGCCCACGGCGTCTCGTGGTGGCTGGTCCAGTCCGCCCTCAGCGCCGCCGCTGTGGTCCTGCCTGACGTCGACGACGTGCGGGTAAGGCGTCTGGGGGTCGATGAGCACCGCTACCGGTCAGTGCGCTGGTTCCGCACCGACGAGGGCGCTTGGAGACGGTTCGAGCCGTGGATGACGACACTGGTCGACCTGGCCACCGGGCAGGTCCTCGGCATCGTCGACGGCCGCGACTCCAGGGCCGTCGGGGACTGGCTGGCCCAGCGCTCCGAGGCCTGGCGGGAGCGGATCGAGATCGTCGCGATCGATCCCTCGGCCGCGTTCCGCAAGGCGCTGCGGACCTACCTGCCCCGGGCCGCGGTCTCGGTCGACAAGTTCCACCTCGTCAAGCTCGGAAACGACATGGTCACCACCGTCCGGCAGCGCCTGGCCCGCACCCATCGCGGCCGTCGAGGTCGCAAGGAGGATCCGGCCTGGGCGCACCGAATGCTGCTACTACGCGGCGGCGACACCCTGACCCCGAGGGCCTGGGAGCGGCTCGAGGACGTGTTCCGCACCGATGACCCCACCGACGAGCTCTCCGCTGCCTGGGGCATCAAAGAGCAGCTCCGCCGCCTCCTGTCCACCGACACTCTCGCCCAGGCCTGGGACGAACGGATGCGGATGGGCTACTTCGCCCAGATCGCGAACATGCCCGAGACGACGAAGCTCTACGACACCGTCGTGGCCTGGTGGGACGCGATCGAGGTCCTCATCGTCACCGGCGCAACCACCGCGAAGGTCGAAGCGGGCAACACCGGCATCAAGAACATCAAACGCACCGGCCGCGGATTCCGCAACCCGGAGAACTACCGGACCCGTATCCTGCTGACCAGCGCCGCGAGAACCGTAGCGTGAATACCCGTCCCAGCAGGGTCATTCACCACGAACCGCGAAGAGCCCGATACCCGGGACCGGATCCTGCAACGTGATCACGCAAATGTCAGCTTCGAGCCCTGATCGGAATGCGATGTTGCCGGCGGCACCCTGCACGACCCCTACACCGGGACTACGATCGCGGGGAACCTCAACGGAGACCGTTCAGGTCAACCACATCGTCCCTCTCGCAGGTGCTTGGTACTCCGGAGCCGAGCAGTGGAGCGCGCAGGAGCGAGAGCGGTTCGCGAACGACCCGGGCACCCTCGTAACCGTCGCGGCAGCGACGAACGGCTAGAAGAGCGATGTCTCGATCTCTGAGTGGCACCCCTCTGGACCGCCCGTACCAGTGCACCCGATGCCTATACGCGGCCCAGCACGTGCACGTCCTGGCCGAGTACGAGCACACCGTCACGCGACACGACGTCCAACTGCTGACGATGCTCGAGTCCTGCTGCCGCGAGGTTCCCTACGGCAACTATGCACTTCGAACTTGATTGGAATCGACCTTTCAATTCGTCATGAGGTGAGGAGGGTGATCGCAACCGCTAGAGCGGCAGGGGCTGCAGCAATTGCTCCGGCGATTTCCAGGATTCGAGTTGCCTTCTTTATTCGAGGTCGACTATCGCCCATGTCATCCTGCTCCGCGATGGCATTCAGTATCGCTTTGGAGGCCGTGGCAAACGCAGCGATTATTACAAAGATGGCCGCGTTGATAATCGAAATCATTGCAGTCAGAGAGACCAGAATGAGAAGGAAAGCAATGATTCCGAGAGAGAGGAAAAGCTTCCACCAGGGGAGCTGCGGGGGAGTAGCCGACCGGACGTCTGGGTCGATCCCCTGCGGATCAACGACCAAACTGATGGACCATGTCGAGTGATCCACGTCGGGAGTTATGGCATTGAGGTGATCTACGATATCTGGACGCGAGTTAGTAAGGTCTGAGACCTGCAGCGGGGCCGCTTCGGGCTGAGAGTCTGTGAATCGTAAGTTCCATCTTGATTGCGCCTAACTGGCGATCAAGTTAATTGTATTCAATGGTCGTTTACCTTAATTTGAGAAGGTGTTCAGGATCGGTCGCTCTGGCCCGATGTTCGCGATCGCTCTTGCCACTCGAGTACGCCGATCCCGGCTCGGGAGAAGCCTAGCGGATAGAGACGCCAAGCTATGTCACACCGCGTTATATGAACATCTGGGAAGACACGGGGGCGCTGCAAGCCGTGGTGCTTAGGCGCTATGACGCCTCCCTGCACCGACCGACTAGTTTCATCTTGCGCAGCTTCGGACAGGTGGCCACTGAACAGGCCTGAGGCAGGGATGGGGCCCAGGATGGCGAAATCCACCCAGGCGTGTGCCGGACCCACGGTAGCTCCCGACTCTATCTAGTCGGTGCTGTCGCCCCGGGCTTACATGAGGCGCTTCGAAACTGAGACCCGCCCATTTCACAGGTGAAGGGGAGTAACGAGGGGAACCAACATGGCGACGAAAGCTCGGACGGTAAGCAGCTTCAGCTCGAAGGTGCGGAAGCGAGATACTGGCGAGCAGGGCAACCAGGGCGAGTTCGCTGCCGTGTCCCGCGGCGAGGCGGACATCCCGATCCCGGCACCACACGCCAAGGCCCGCCCGATCATCGGGGAAGATGCCCAGATCGCGGCCAGTGCCCGGTTCGGAGAGGGCGTGCGCATCGGCGACGGCGCCCGCGTCGGGGAAGACGTCACGATCGGTGACGGCGTGAGTATCGGGGAGGGGGTCGTGATCCGAGATGGGGCTCAGATCGGGGCCAGCACGAGCATCGAGGATGATGCCTCGATCGGAGAGGGCGCCAGCGTGGGGGAGAGAGCCACGATTCGTGAGGGCGTGATCTTGCAGGCCAGCTCCGTGATCGGCGACGGGGTTGTGCTCGACGAGGAGGTCTCGGTGGGTGAGGGTGCGCGGCTCGGTCGGGAAGTTCAGGTCGAGCAGTCCACGCGCATCGGTGCTCAGGTGACGATCGATGAGGGTGCTGTGGTCGGGGAGGACAGCGTGCTCGAGGATCGCTCGTCCATCCGACATTCGAGCCGGGTCGGTGACTCGGTCACGGTCGGGAAGAGCACGGAGATCCATGCTGGTTCGATCGTGTGTAGCGGTGCGCGGATCGGCAGCCGCAGCCGACTCGAGGGAACGTTCGGCGACGAACTCGAGGTCGGTTCCCGTTCGAGGCTGCTCGGCGGCAGCACCTGGGGCGACCGCGTCCAGATCGGCGACGGAGTGAAGGTGGATGTCGGGGCCACCTCACGGTTCGCGGACGTCACGCAGCTCGGCGACAAGACCATCCTCACTGCGGCCGTAGTCACCGGAGAGCTGTCCACTGGGGAGGGAGTCACGATCAAGGGTGGGCGCGGAGCCAGTGAGCTGCACGGCACCATCGCGATCGGCGCCGGCTCGACGCTCGACGGGGCGATCACGCTCCGGGACGGGACGGAGATCGGAGAGTCCGTCCAGATCCACGGGCCCAGCGGCGCCTACCCCGAAGAGGTCGTCACCCAAATCGACCGGGATTGCGAGGTCCTGGACCGCGCCATCATCCGCTCGGGCGTGAGGCTCGGTGAGCGCACCCTGGTCGGCTCGGCGGCAGAAAGCGGCCAGGCTGTGGTCACCGGAACGGGCACGGACGTCTGCGATCGGGCGCGAATCGGCGACTTCTCCGTCATCAACGGTTCGATGGTCGGTGAAGGTGCGACGGTCGGGCTCGGCGCCCAGACGGGCTACGGCGCGGAGCTGGGGGAGCGGTCGGTCATCGAGGACAACGCGGTCATCGAGCCGTACGCCCACGTCGAAGACGATGGCTACGTCCCCCGCGGGGCGGTCGTGACGGAGACTCCTCGCTGATCGTCCCGTGACGGCAGGGGAGCGCCCACTGGGCGGGCATGACCACCACGACGACGCACCGCACGCTCAAGGCGACTCCACTGTCGGTCCCTCCCCGGCGCGCGGACACCCTGTTCGGACAGACACCGACAGTCACCTCCGAGGGGACCTCATGCGACCACTGCCCCTCCGCGTTGGCCAAGGTGAAGGCGATCTACGCGACCGGCCAGATCTACCTGTGCGGGCACCACGCCCGCCAGTCCTGGCGCGTGCTCGAACGCACCGCGCTTCGAATCCGCGCAGACATCCCGAACGGCTCGTACTACCTGCCCATGTCACCCCGCTGACCGACCCCAGGACGAAGGAGAACCCGCCATGATGACGCCGACTCTTGCGCCGTTCGAACGACTGCACGAGGACATCGAGCTGCTCGATGCCGCCGGCTGGCCTATGGAGCGCGTGCGTGCCGAGCTCTCCCACGAACAGATCGAAGAGATGATCGACGTCTACCTCGCTCGCAGCGACGACGCCGTGGCGGGAGCACTGAGCTCAGTCATCGGCGAAGCCCTCTGAGCGCCAGTTCCGGCAAGCTCGGAGCCTGTCAGCTCGTCTTGTCCAGGCGGGGCCTCAGCCAGGCTTTGACCGTGGTGCGCCAGCGCTCCGGGTCTGAGTTCCAGGTCATCGTGTGGTCGGCCTCGAACAGCTCGAGCATGACATACGGGTTCACCGCCGCGACCTGATCGGCGAGACGCCAGGGAGTGGAGTGGTCTTTGAGCCCCTGCAGGATAAGCGTGGGAATCCGGATACGGTCTCGAGCGCTCCAGTCCAGCAGTTCCAGGTTGATCTCGCAGGCCAGGCGCAGCCGACGTGCGAGCCGGGGGAAGGTCAGCCAGGGGTAGGCGAGGTGCGCAGTCCAGGAGGGGAGGCCGGCGCTGGTGAGGTTGGCGGAGACGGTCGCCCGCCAGTCCAAGACGGGGGATTCGGCGACGACGGCGAAGACCCGATCGCTCCATCGGGAGTCGTGGGCGAGGCGAAGCGCGATGTTAGCACCCATCGACCAGCCGAACAGGACGATCTGCTCGGCACCGTGCTTGACCGCGTAGTCCAGGGCTCGCTCGACGTCATGGAACTCCTCGAGGCCGAGTGTTGTTCTCCTCGACCCGACCTGTGGGCCTTCGGCCGAGTTTCGATACGTCGTCACGAGCGAGGTGAAACCCAGTTCGGAAGCGACGTGGACGCCGCGAAGGGTGCCTGCCCGAGAGCTGCCGAGACCGTGGATGTGCACAGCCCACGTGGCACCCGCGCCACTGCCGATCACCCACGCGGGAACCGGACCGTGCTCAGAGCCGATGGTGACGTCGACGGCGTGCAGGCCAGCCTCGGACGGTGTCGGGAACTCGATACCTGTCCACGAGATGCGTTCGACGCCAGCACTTGCGTCAGCAGCATCAGCGGTGACTCCTCGGGCAACCCCAGGGCCGGAAACGACGACGTCGGTGCTGAAGCGGATGTGGCGGCCATCTGGGAGGAACGCGCCGTACCTGCCCGGGCGGCGGGTCTGGGTGGTGTCGTCCAGGGTGATCGTCGACTGGTCCCCGTGGCTTGAGATGGCGAGAATTCGGGTGGTGTACCTCCGGCCGCTGTACGGCGCCGTGAGAGTACGTCCGATGGCGTAGCCGACTGCCCCCGCGAGACCAAGGGCGAGGATCGCGCCGCCGCCAACCATCAGCGGCACGGCCCGCTTACGCATCGGCACGCACCGAAGAATGCTCACCCATGAGGTGGCGCTCTGCCTCATCGAGAGCGGCGGCCTCATCGGTCGTCAAGGTGAAGTCGTGCCCCTTGGTGGCTTGGACGTCACGCACTTCTACGACGAGTCGGTACAGAGCGGAACCGTGATCGTCGGACTTTTCGACCCGTGCGCCGAGCGGTTCGAGATCCTGTGCTCGTTCCCAAGCCGGCGTGATCGTCCCGAGCAAGTGGATGGATCGCTTGTTGTGCCGACGGTTGTCGATGAGCCGGCCGAGGGGGAGCAGTACGAACCCGGCCGTGATGAGCAGGAAGCTGATCGGGTTGACGTAGTCGTAGACGCCCTGCGCAACCGCGAGGACCCGGTCGTTGCCGGCGACGTGGGAAGCGTCCATCACGAGGACGTCGAGGCACGAGAGGGTTTGTATCGCTCCGCCGAGCATGAGGATGATGGTGGCGAGCCGTTTCGCGCCACGGACCCGACTGGCTTCACGTGCGCAGATGATGGCGAGAGCGGCCGTGACGGCGCCGAAGTACACGTGCTGCACGCCCGAGTAGAGGGCTGCGGCCGGTTGGTCGCCGTAGTCGATCATGAAACGGGCGGACGTACCTTCCATGTCGATCTGCGAGAACGCGAGTGTCGAGATGGCGGCGACGGTGATGGCGACGGTGAGCCAGGTGCGGCGAGGGCCCAGCACGAGTTTGCTGAGCCACATCTGCTCGTTCGATGCGCGGGCTACGCCGCGGGCGAGGGCCGATATTCCGAAGATGATGGCGACGTTGGCGATCAGGTCTGTGAGGTTGTGTCCGCCGAGCCAGGTGTCGACCGTCAGGTACAGCGGCGAGATGTTCAGAGATAGGCCCACTCCGACAGATGCGGTCGCGTTGATGGTTGATCGGTCCGCGGCTCCGTGGCCTCTGAGGATGATGAGCCCGATGACGGCGAGCCAGAGTGCCGTGGCGATGAGGACCTGGGTCATCCGAACACCTTGGTGAAGGATGACTGCTGGGCGTTCCGGCGCAGTGAGTGGGCGAGGCGGTCTGCCAGGGATTCGGCGTCGCGTTCGAGCTGGTTGTCGTCGTGGCCGCGTGCGAGGGTGCGGATGACGGCGTTCTCCGGGAGGTCGGGGAACAGTTTCGTGGCACTGCTCTTGCCCACTGCCAGGTCGTGGCCGAGGATCATGTGCGCCAGTTCGTGGAGGATGATCTGCTGGCGATGGAGTTCAGAGGGGGCGGGGGCGTGCAACACGTAGTCCCCGAATTTGGTGTTGAGCCAGATTCCGAAGAGTCCGTCTTCGGGTTTCATCTCGGGAAATTCGATGATCTTGATCGTGGTCTCGCGGCGATGTTCGATGGCGGAGACGATGTCGTCGAAGGTGAATGAGTCGGGGAGCGTGATTCCGAGTGACGGGTTGGCTTCTGTCATTCGGCGACCTTTGTTCGCCATGGGTTACCTTCCTTCGTACTGCCCTGCAGCTTCCTCATCCAGGAACCGGGTGATGGCGTCGAGAGTTCGTGGGGACACGTCCCCCAGGGTGCGTGCGGCGAAGGAGCGGACCCTGGAGATGCGCATTGCTCGGATGAGCTCGAGCTGCGATTGGACGCGTTCTGGGAGTGGTCCGTCGCTGAGCAGGAACTCCGGTTGCACGCCGAAGAAGTCGGCGAGGGACGCGAGGAGGTGGCGGTCGGTCACTTCGCGGTGCCCGTTGAGCATGTAGCTCCAGCGGGATCGGCTCAGGCTGATTCCGTGTGCTTCCAGGTGCGCAGAGATCTCGGAGTATGTGGGTTCGGCTCCGTGCTCGACGGCGTAGAGGTCGACGAGGAGTCGGAGGCGTTGCGGCGTGTCCAGTGCGTCCTGGTCGCCGGCGCCGTCTTCGCGGTTATCCACAATCCTTCCCTCCCCTTAGACATGTCTAACCCTACCTGCTAGACATGTCTCACGCAGGTTGGACATGCCCAACGCAGGGAGTTGGCCATGCCTGGCCCGTCCTGTCGCCGACGAGGAATCCACGGATGAACAGCACACTTGCCCGTTCCGCCGCACCCACGAGGCTTCTCCGGAAGCCACTGCGCATGAGACCCCAGCCTGCGAGTTGCACGGGCGATCGACGCAGGCCACCGCACAGGCATCGGTGGTGACGAGGTGAGGGACCGTTCCGCCGTTACCGCTCCATCCTCCCAGCACCACGCGGGGTGCGAATGCGTACGAGACACCCTCGATGCGCCGTGGAAGGCAGAGCTCTGCACCGTCCTCCACGCGCGCGACGAGGCTGAGCTGCGCTGGCGGTTGGATGCGTTCCTCGAAGGTCACCTGCCCGAAGTCCGGCGCGTGCTCGCGCGAGTCAAGCGCGTCGCCCGCCTGCAGTGGGATGACGACGACCTCGCACTG
>NZ_JBQSWK010000052.1:0-17609 GCF_052377065.1 Brachybacterium sp. AOP42-C2-15 | reverse complement strand
GGTAATTCCCCTCGGTGATCACCAGCGGCACCTGCGCGGGCACCTCGATCGCGCCAGCCAGCGGCTGCTCGAGATCCCGTTCGAACATCGGCGCCCACACCGGTTCGTCCTGCGGCATCGCCGCCCGCAGCCGCTGCAGCAGCGCCACATAGCCGCTGGCGTCGAAGGTGTCCGGGGCCCCTTTCCGCTCGGCACGACCCAGCCGCGCGAGCGCGACATCTGCCAGATGGAATCCATCCATCGGCACCACCACACAGGACCCCGCCGGCAGCTGCTCGGCCAGCAGTGCGGTGAGGGAGGACTTCCCGGCCCCGGGCGCGCCCGCGATCCCGAGCAGTCGCCGCCCGCCGCTGCGCAGCGCCTCATCCAGCAGCGCACGCGCGGCGTCGACCGCCTGCTCGGCGCTCAGCTCAGCGGGCATGTGCAGCCAGCTCGATCTCGAGCACCTCGCCCCGCAGCGGCAGGTGCATGAGGATCCGATCCGGTACCCGACCCGCCGCGGCCAGCGCCTGTGAATAGGTCGCCATCTGGCCCAGGTACTCCTCGCGCACCTTCGTGACCGGGTCATCTCCCGGATAGGACTTGTGATCCACCAGCACGATCTCCCCCGAGGGCAGGCGCAGCAGGGTGTCGATCCAGCCCTCCATCACCTGGTCGTCCTCGTTCCACCAGCTGATCGGCTGCTCGGTGAGCTCCTCCGCTCCCGGGAAGAGGGCATCGATGTGGTCCAGCCAGGCCTGCCCCGCGCCGATCAGCGCCTCGGCACCGAGCGTGCGCTCCACGCTCCACCGCTGCACCAGCCGTGCTGCGGCACGCTCCCGCTGCTCCGCGTCGAGGGAGCGCAGGGGCAGGGCGAGGTAGCCGTGCACGGCCTCGCCCACCCGCTCCCAGCCCTGACCGCCCGCAGGGACCAACCGCGGCCCGATCCGCACCGGCTCGCGCACCTCTCCCAGCTTCTCACGGGATTCGACCCCGGAGGCCTGGAAGCGTGCCGAGACGCCCCCGGCAGCGACGGGCCGCTGCGGGGACAGGTCGGTCGCCGCCAGCGGGCTGCGCCCCGAATGATAGGAGGGCGAGTCCTCGTCCGTCTCCGTCGCCGTCCCCCGGATCACGGCGGGCAGCGTCACCGGCCCTACCCGGAGCTCCTCGGCGCCCACCTCCCAGCTGAGCAGCGGCTCCTCTCGCGCCTCCGGCAGCAGCGCGTCCAGCACTGGGGCGGAGCCATGGCCGCTGAGCACGGTGACGTCCCGCGCCCGGGTGAGCGCCACGTACTGCAGCCGCCCGGCCTCGTCCCGATCCGTCGCGGCGCTGCGCAGCGCATGCGCGGAACCGGCGAGCCGCTCCTGCAGGGGTGCGAAGCGGGGGAGCACCTTCGGCCAGTAGCGCAGGGAGCGGCCGGCCAGAGGCTGCATCACGTCCAGCTCCTCCGCCGGGACCACGAACACCCCGCTGGTGGCGGCGTGTTCCTTGGCGTCCTGCTGCATCACCACCACTCGGGGCCACTCCAGGCCCTTCGCGCCGTGGATCGTGCCCACCCAGACGGTGCCCGGGGTGCCGGCCAGATCGGGCCCGCGGTCGCTGTCGTCGAGCGCGGCCCGCAGCCCGGTCAGCGTGATCGGGGCGGAGGCCGAGCGAGCCTGATCCGCGTACTCCTTGGCGACCTTGCGCGCAGCGTCCAGGGTGCGCAGGCGCTGGTCCGGGGTGGACCAGGAGCGGATCAGCTCGGGCAGATCGAGGGCGTCGGCCAGCGCCGTGATCATCTCGATGGGGGTGAGTGAGATGCACTCCTCGCGCAGGCTCCGCAGCCCGCCGAGCACATCGGCCTGCCACCACTCACGGAACACCTGGGCTCGAGCGTCATCATCGGGCGCGGCGGTGAGCTCGGAGAACCACCGACCATGCGCAGGATGCCCCGTCAGCAGATCCACCAGCTCGGTGAGGGCCAGGGTGTCGCTGCCGTCGAGGGTCACCGCGAGCGCGGCGCGCAGGATCCGACCCTCCCGGGAGACGAGGAGTGGCACACCCTCGCCGGAGGCGGGGATGCCACGGGCGGTGAGCGCCCCGACCACCTCCGCGGCCTGGGCGTTCGAGCGCACCAGCACGGCCACATCCTCGGGCCCCACCCCGTCATCGCCCAGCAGCGCGAGCACCCCGTCGGCCACTCCGCGGGCGTGCTTGGCCTGCGAGGGCCGACCGCTGTACTGCGGGGTCCAGGCCTCGAGCCTTCCCTCCGGGTGACCGCGCCGGGCTCGCGTCTGCGCGGCGGCGGGCGCCGCGGTGAGCACCACCTGCTCCCGCGGGAGCTTCGGGAAGATCTGGGGGAACACCTGGTTGACCAGCTCGAGCACCGGATCCTGGGAGCGCCAGGAGTGCTTGAGATCATCGACCGTGCCCTCGCCGAGCGTGGAGGAGCCGGCGCGGATCTCCCTGAGCACGCCGAGCATGAGGTCCGGGTCCGCATCGCGGAAGCTGTAGATCGCCTGCTTGGGGTCGCCCACCCAGATCAGGTCCTCGATGAGCTCACCGAGCGCCAGGAACAGGGCGAGCTGGATGGGGGAGGTGTCCTGGAACTCGTCGACCGCGAGCAGCCGGAACCGGGAACGGACGGCGGTCCGGGCCCGCTCGCTGCGGCGCAGCACCTCCAGCGCGAGGACCTCCTGGTCGACGAAGTCCATCAGCCCCAGCTCGTCCTTGTACCGCGCGTAGGCGTCCAGAGAGGTCGCGGCGGTGGACATGACCAGGGTGATCAGCGAGCGGACGTCGGCCAGCAGCTGCGGATTCGAGGGCAGCTCGGCCTCGATCTGCAGCGCGAGGCCCGCCAGAGCGGTGTCGGTGTCCTTGCCGTAGACGTACCCCTTCTCGCCGCCGACGGCTTTGGACGCGGTGACTGCGGCGAGCTTCGCCCACTGCGACCAGGGCGCCCGGTCGCGGCGCTCCAGGGTGCGGCGCAGTGACTCCAGGGCGTCGATCCCCTTGCGCACCGAGTTCAGCGACCCCTTGGCGATCGGTGGCTTCCCGGCACCGGGCGCGGGATCCTCCGAGGCGGCGAGATCGTCCTTCAGCCCGCGGATCGCGGTGTCCAGGCCGCTGAGCCAGGCGGCGCGACGGTCGGCGCCCTCCTCGAGCCTTTGCCCCTGGAACCCGGCTGCCTCGCGGTACTCCTGCCAGGCGGCGTCTGCCGCACCGCGCAGCTGCTGGGCGTCGATGCCGTTGGTGCGGGCCTTCTCCGCGAGGGTGCGCACATGAGCCCGCCAGGACGGCGAGCTGCCAAAGGTGAAGGCCGGGTCCTCCTCACCGTCGTGCTCGGTCCGGGCCAGCAGATCGCTCGCGAGGGAGCCGGCCTCGGCCGCGGCCTCGTCGATCGCGGCGGAGAACGCGGCCCTCTGGCGCACGTCGTCGAGCTCCTGCACGTCGGGCGAGATCCCGAGATCCAGGGCGAACTCGCGCACCAGGCGACCCGCCACCGAGTTGACGGTGCCGATCAGCGCGCTGCCGATGCCCTGGGCGTCATCGAAGCGGTGCTGCTCCAGCAGGGTGCGGTGCACGCGGTCGACCAGCTCGGATGCGGCCTTGCGGGTGAAGGTGGTCGCGATCAGCTGGGAGGGATGCAGGCCATCCCGGATGCGGCCCGCGATCTCGTGGGTGAGCCGGTGGGTCTTGCCGGAACCCGCCGAGGCGTTGATCAGGGTGAAGCTCATCGTCCGTCTCCGATCAGCCCGCACAGCTGGGCGTAGTCTCCGATGCCGCAGTGGTCCTCGACCAGCACCCGCCCGCGCCCTCGGGCCGCCTCACGGGCCTTCCCGATCGCAGTGCGGCGCTTGGCATAGGGGGCGTCGGTGTCCAGGCCTGCTCCGTCGAGCAGGCTCCGACAGCCGAGCCGCACCTGCCCCGTGGCGATCTCGTCGAGCGCCTCGGAGGCGCTCGCGAGCATCCGCTCCCAGGCGTCACCGACATCCATCGGAGCACGACGGTGCGGATCCAGGGCCCGGTCCGCGGCGACGAACTCCCCGCTGCGCAGCAGGAAGTAGCCGACCTCCGCCGACTCCCCAGCACCCACGCCCTCCTGGGCGAGAGACCAGGCGTAGGTGGCGAGCTGGATCGCGTCACCGCTGTCGTACAGATCGGCGTAGCGCCGCAGGCTGCTGGTCCATTTGAGATCTAGGATCAGGGGGTTCCCGACGGCGTCGAGGGCGTCGACGTCCCGCGAGCCGGCGATCACCACCGGATGCGGCCCAGTCTTCAGCGGCAGCTCGAGCGGCAGCTCGAAGCGGGTCTCGGTACCGGTGATCTGCAGCCCCGCGGCGGCGGTGCGCCCGAACAGCTCGGCGAGGGAACGGCGGGCCCGGCCGCGGATCTCGGCGCGCTCGGCGGAGCGCCCGGGCAGGTCCAGCTCGGAGGCGAGCTGCGGGACGAGCTGGTCGAACACCTCCTCGATGCGCTCACCCGACGGGGGCGTCAGCGAGCGGCCACGCTCCTGGACGAGGGTCTCCACCACCGCATGGACCAGGGTGCCGATCATCCGTGGGCCGGTGGGCAGGGCCGCGACGGAGGCCGGGCGGATCTTCAGCGCATACTCGAGCACCCAGCGGTGCGGGCAGGCGATGAGCGTGTCGAGCTGGCTGTAGGAGACGCGGCTAGGCAGCAGGTGGGTGAGGTCCCCGGCCGAGCGCTCTGCGGAGGTGTCGGGGGAGGGATGCTCCTCGGCGGGGACCTGCACCTCGAGGCTGCGGCCCGTAAGCGACCAGCGGTCCCCGCTGACCAGCGACTCCGGGGTGAGCCGGTCACCCTCGGTGCGCCCGGCGTCGGTCTCGAGGCGCGCGAGCAGGCTGCTGGGCCGCCCGGCCTCCTCGAGCCGCCGCCCCGGCAGCACCGCGACCACAGTGCCCGCCCCGGCCATTCCCGCGGACCCGGCCTCGACCCGCAGGGCGGCGAGGGCCTCGGGCGCGAGCAGATGAGCCCCGGCAGCGGTCAGCGCGGCGGCCTCCCCCTGATCCCAGACCACCGGCGGCGTGACCTCGTCCGCCTCCGGTCCCCACCACAGCACGGTGCCGCCGGTGGCGGGCAGCTGGGCGGGGCGGGTGGTCACGGTCCATTCCGCGACCTCGCGGCGGGCGAGGCTCGAACCGCCTCCGCCACCGCAGGCATCGATGACCTGCTGCAGGGTGCGGCGGCTGAGCGTGGTGGAGGGGTCGAGCATCCCGAGCACCTGGCGCAGCGTCTGCACCTGGGTGAGGCTCGCCCGCAGATCGCTGTCGCGGTGGCCAACGGCACGCAGCCTGTCCGCGAGCCAGCCCAGGCGGGTGGACAGCGCTTCGGGGCGCAGGGCCTCGGCCGGGAGCGGGTCGCTCACCAGGCGGTCGATCTCGCGGGCGGAGACCATCACCTTCGCCGCATCCTCGCGCTCCTCGAGCCGGGCGAGGGCCGCCCGCCAGGCCGGACCGCCCACTCCGGGCTCGCTCGCCAGTGCGCGCAGCAGGGCCCGGCGCACCGGGGCCGGCACCAGCCCGATCGGATCTCCCTCGGGCTCGAGCGCGGGCAGTACCCGCAGATCCAGCAGCGCGGCGAGCTGATGGACGTCCACCGGGGCGATCGCGACGTCGAGGTACAGCCCCAGCACCTGGTGAGAGGCACGGTCGGTCGAGCTCTCCACGGCGCCGACGGCGGGCAGGCCCCGGCGGTGCAGGGCGGCGTCGAGCACGGCGGTGTCCGTGGTGGCCAGCAGGTGCAGCCCCTCCCGCGGCCCGGCGGAGAGGTAGCGGGCGGCGACATCCGCCGCGGTCCACTCATCGCGGCACTGGACCACGACCACCTCGGGCCGCCCACCCGCTCGGGCTTCCGCCCGGGTGACCCCGACCCCGGCCCTGCCCAGCAGCTCGAGCAGCCGCGGCCACAGGCCGGGCAGGGCTGCAGGGTCCTCCTGCGCCACCAGCTGCTGGATCCCCAGCGGCCAGCCGACGGCCCCGAGCTCGAGCTCGGCCACCATCTCGGCGAGGTCGTCGGCCGCGCCCGGGGCGAGCGTGGCGGGATTCCCCGCGGCGTCGGTCGTGCCGACCATCCCCACCACCGCACGGCGCTCGATCGTGGCCAGTGCCGCGAGCCGCGGCGGCAGGATGGTGCCCTTCGGATCCGGACTCCAGCCGGCCTCCACCGCGGCGTCGCGCCAGCGCAGCAGCTGCCGGGCGGTGCTCCACGGGTCCAGGGCGAAGGAGCGAGCAGGCCAGAACTGCGCCTTGTCGGTAGGCGACTCGATACATTGCTCGATGAGCCGCAGGTACTGCGCGATCCGCACCGCCTGATCGACGGCGGGCCGGGTCAGCCCGAGCCTGGTCTGCAGAAGCCCGAGCAGCCCGCGCGGCCCGATCCTCACCTGCCCGGTCATCCCGCCGGAGGCGGCGTCGGCCCAGGAGGCGCCGTCGAGGGACCAGCCGAACTCGATCCGCATGCAGATGCTCCTCCGTCGCAGGTGGCGGGCTCCGGTGGCGACCGCGCTCCCACCTTAAGGGAGGGTGCCGACGTCCGGGCGGCGGCGTCACTCGCGAGTCGCGGCGCCCTTGACCGGGTGTGGGAGCGAGGCGAAGAGGTTCAGACCGAGAGCCCGGGAGAGGAAGGCGCAGGCTCGCTGCCCGCGGACGCTGTTGCCCGCAGCATCCAGGGGCGGGGAGAAGGTGCCGAGCGCGCCCTTGCCGGGGGCGATCGCGACGATGCCGCCGGAGACTCCGGACTTCGCGGGCAGCCCGATCTCGAACAGCCATTCCCCGGAGGTCTCGTACATGCCGCAGGCGGCGAGCACCGACAGGGTGTCCCGGCAGACCTCCGCCGAGACCACGCGCTGCCCGGTGACGGGATTGACGCCGCCGTCAGCGAGGGTCGCGCCCATCACCGCGAGGTCATCGGCCGTGACCAGCAGCGAGCACTGCCGCGTGTAGACGTCGACGATCTCGGCCGGGTCCCCCAGGAGCCGTCCGTAGGAGGTCAGCAGATCCGCGATTCCCTGATTGCGGTGGTTCGACGCGGATTCAGACGCGAGCACGCGCTCATCCAGCTCGAGCCGACGCCCGGCGAAGCGGCTGAGCCCCTCCCGCACCGCCTCCCACTTCTCCTCGGCGCTGTCCCCGGGCATCAGTGCAGTGGTGGCGATAGCTCCGGCATTGACCATGGGGTTCATCGGGCTGCCGTGGTTGAGCTCGAGGGCGATCACCGAGCTGAAGGGGAGGCCGGTGTTGTTGACGCCGACGATCCGATGCACCTCCTCGTGGCCGATCTCCTCGCACACCAGCGCGAGCACGAAGGCCTTCGAGATCGACTGGATCGAGAAGGGGACCTGCGAATCCCCGACGCGGTGCACGGTGCCGTCGACCTCGGTGAGCGAGAGGCCGAACAGTGCGGGATCCGCCTCCGCGAGGGCGGGGATGTAGTCCGCGACGACCCCGGCCTGCTCGCCCGCGTAGCGCTCATGGGCCTCGAGGAGGAGGCCGGCGACGCGGGACTCGGCGGGCAGGTCGCCGGTCAGCGCTCGCTGCGGAACATCGAGCGCATCGGTCTCGAACACAGCTGCCCTCTTCATCGGCGCGCCGCAGTGAACAGCGCTCGGACCACGACACTACGCGTGCGGATACGCGAAGGGAACCGCAACCCCGAGTCCGTCAGCGGCTGTCAGCGGTTGAACGGATCGTCCGCGCGCACGCCCCAGCTGAACCCGCGCTCATAGAGCACCATCGCGGAGTCGTCCGGAGCGAGCACCAGGTCCTGCCCCTCGCCGCTCACGCGCAGCGTGCCGTCGGCCTGCTCCTCGAGCGTCAGCGTGAGCGCGACGGGCTCGATCGCGGAATGCTCCTGCAGCGGTGTGCCCTGCTCGCGCAGCGGACCGAGCGACAGCTCGACGGTGTCCGGCCCGGTGCGCTGGTAGCTGCCGGTCAGCAGCTCACCGTTCGCCTGGCGGAGCTGCACCGCGGAGCGGCCGTCGTACTCCACCTCGCCGAAGGCGAGTGCGCTCCATCGTGTGTCCTCGTGCAGCTGCGCGGCGGGTTCGGCGGCATCCTCCTGCACGGTCCACACCCCGGCCGGTGAGGACTCGTCGACGCTCCGCTCGGGATACATCGCGCTGACACCCCAGCCCAGCACGACCACCAGCGCGAGCGCGGCGATCGGGCCGGCGATGTTCGTGATCCGGGCGGCGGGGCGCCACGGCACCAGCGTGGGCAGCGGGCCCTTCCCGATCTCCCCGTGGCCCAGGAACGCCTTGGCCAGTCGCGGCATCCAGGGGATCAGCACGAGCAGCGCCATCACCAGCAGCGCGAGGGCGATCTGTTTGACGGGGACGTCGTAGCCGAGGTTCAGCACCAGCACCAGCGCCATCGATCCGGCGGAGATCGCCGCTCCCAGCGGCACCGAGCGCCGCCACAGCAGAGCGATCGCGGCGCCCCATTCGGCCAGGCCCCCCAGGAACTGGAACAGCGGGGAGAAGGCGACCAGCCTCCACAACATCCCCATCGGGCTCATCTCACCCTGGGTGATCAGCGCATCGCCCATATCGGCGACCCCGAACTGACCGAGCACGAGCTTCGCGTAGCCGTAGTAGAGCATCGCCGCCGCGAGCAGCAGACGCACGCTGCCGTGCGCCCACCAGCCCAGGGTCACGGCGGCGGTGCGGGCCAGCCGCTTCTCGGCGGAGTAGTCGGCGGTACCCGCAGGGGAGGCGGCAGAATCGTTCATGCCCCCAGCTCATCGCAGAGGCCGACCCCGCAGGAAGCTCCCGTGGGGTGGGCCCGATACGACTTTCGGAGGAGATCAGCCCTCGTAGCTCGCCACGTATCGCCCGATCACGCCGCCTGCGCGGAGCTTGTCGATCGCCGCGGGGATCTCCGCGTGGGTGATGTGGTTGATCGGCGGGTTCAGCTCCCCGGAGGCCATCAGCTCGTAGAGTCCCTCGAGATCTTCCTTGGTGCCGGAGTTCGAGCCCTTGATCGTGAGCTGCTTGGTGATCAGCTCATAGGTGTTCAGGGGTGCTTCGAGCTTCCCCATGCCCACCTGCACGAAGGTGCCGAACTTGGCGAGTGCCTCGAGGCCCTGCGCGGTGGTGGTGCCGAAGCCGGCATAGTCCACGACCAGCTCGAGGCCCAGGTCCGAGAACTCGGTGATCGACTCGGCGACCCCGGCCAGGCCGATCTCGTCGGCGAGCTCGCGGGTCTCGGGGTTGATCTCGGCGCCGTACACCTCGGCCCCGGCGAGTGCGGCGACGCGGGCACCGATGTACCCGAGCCCGCCCAGGCCGATCACACCGACCTTCATGCCGGGCGTCGCGCCGCCGAGGGTCATGATCGCGTGGTACGCGGTCAGGCCCGCATCGGTGGCCATCGCTCCTAGGTCGAAGGAGACGGCGTCGGGGAGCCTCACGAGGTTGTCCTCGGTCGCTCGGAGCTTCGGACCGAAGCCGCCGTCCCAGGGGCCGTAGCCGAGCGCGGTGCCGTCGGACATCATCGGCGCCAGGCCCACCCGGTCGCCGACCTTCCACTGCTCCATGCCCTCGCCCACCTGGCTGATGACGCCGGCGGATTCGTGGCCCATGGTGCGGGGGAGGCCCTGCTGGAACAGCGCCATCCAGCCCTCGTCATCGAGCGCGGCCACGTCGGAGTGGCACACGCCCGTGGCCTTGACGTCCACGACGACCTCTCCGGGGCCCGCCGTGGGCTCCTCGACCTCGTTCAGCTCAAGAGGCTTTCCGGTACCGGTGAACTGCCATGCCTTCATCGTGAATCGCTCCTTCATGCGTCGACGTTGATGCTCTCGAATCTACATGAACTTTCAATCACGTGTCGGGCCATAGGTCCCGCGGCGGACGGGACGCTGCAGCTCAGAGCTGTGCGAACCCTCGCGCCCGTCCAGCGCGGCGACCCCCTCCAGAGAGCGATCGGTCAGCCCTGGTTCGCGCTGCCCGGGTGCGTCCACGGCGGGACGCTCCCACCGGGGTAGCCGTTCGGGGCCTGCCGAGGCGGCTGAGCCTGCTGGGCCTGCTGGGCCTGCTGCCTCGCCTCACGGGCACGCTGCTCGGCCTGCGCCCGGGCTCGCTCGGCCCGCTGCTGCTCCTGCTCCCGGAGCTGCTCGGCGGAAATGCGCTTGCGGGAGTCGGCGTCGGCGACATCGGCGTCCTGGCTGGCCGCGGCCGCTGCCTGCGACTGCAGCATCGCGGTGCGGATCTCGTCGCCCATGGTGCCCACGGCGCCCGGGTTCGAGGGCAGGTAGAGCACGTTGGAGCGGGCGTTGCGCGCCACGTCCTGCATGGTGTCGAAGTACTGCGTCATCAGCAGCAGCTGCTCGGCGGAGTTCTCGATGCCGACCTTGCGGAGCATCTCGTACTGCTCGGCGATGCCGAGGGCGATCGCCTTGCGCTGGGCGGCGACGCCCTCACCCTGGAGGCGCTTGGACTCGGCTTCGGCCTCAGCCTGGGTGACGCGCTTGATCTTGTCCGCCTCGGCGAGGGACTGGGCGGCGACCCGGTCGCGCTGGGCGGCGTTGATGGAGTTCATCGAGTCGCGCACCCGCTGGTCCGGGGAGATGTCCTGGACCAGGGTGTTGATGATGTTGAAGCCGAACTTCTGCATCGAGGTCGCGAGGGTCCGCTCTACGCTGCTGGCGATGTCGTCCTTGGACTCGAAGGCCTGATCCAGCTCGAGACCGGACAGCGCCGAGCGCACCGTGTCGAAGACGTACGAGCGGATCTGCGCCTCGGGGTTCGACAGCTCGTAGTACGCCGCGACGACCTGGTCCTTCTCGATCTGGTACTGGACCGCGACCGGCACGTTGACGAACACGTTGTCCTTGGTCTTGGACTCGATGTTCACCTCGAGCTGCTGCACGCGCAGCGAGACCGGCTTGGTGATGTTGTCGATGAAGGGGGTCTTGAAGTTCAGGCCGGCGTGCGCGACGCGCTTGAACTTGCCGAAGCGCTCGACGATGACGGCTTCCTGCGTATGCACCGTGAACATCAGCGAGGTGCGCAGACCGCCGAACAGCAGCGCCCCCACGATCACGAGGAAGATCAGGAAGCCGAAGCCGAGGACGAGGAAGAGGATGACGCCTTCCATGAGGGCACCTTTCAGGTAGGTGGTGGGTTGTGACCCACGCTACCAACCCTTCATGGGCGCTGGCCCAGTTCGGCCTCGATGCGCCGGGCGATGCGCGAGGGCGGCACCGGCGGAGCGTAGCGGCGCAGCACCTTCCCCTCGCCGTCTATGAGGAACTTGGTGAAGTTCCAGGCGATGCGCCCGCCGATCACCCCGGCCTTCTGCGTGCACATCCACTGCCACAGAGGATGAGCGGACGGGCCGTTGACATCGATCTTCGAGAACAGCGGGAAGGTGACCTCGTAGCTCGAGGTGCAGATCTCCTGGATCTCGTCATCGGCCCCGGGCTCCTGATGGAACTGGTCCGAGGGGAAGCCGAGCACGGTGAAGCCGTGCGCGGAGAAGCGGTCATGCAGCTCCTGCAGACCGGTCAGCTGCGGCGTGAAGGCGCACAGCGTGGCCGTGTTGACGACGAGGACCAGGCGCCCGCGGTACTCACTCATCGCCCGGAGCTCGCCGTCGATGGTGAGCGCCGTGAAATCGTGGAAGGTCGGGTCGGCCATGGTCTCCTGACTCGGATCAGAGGGTGATGTGCGCCTCCATCCTAGATCCGGACCCTGATCAGAAGCAGGGACTTAGCGCTCAGGAGAGGAACGCATCGACCTCGGCCCGGGTGGGGCAGCTCTCCGTGCCGTGGCGGGTCACCGCGATCGCGGCGGCGGCGTTGGCCCGGGTCGTCGCGGACTCCCAGTCGGCGCCGAGCGCCCGCTCGGCCAGCATCACCCCGGTATGGGTGTCGCCCGCACCATTGGTGTCCACCGCCTTCTGCGGGAAGGCGGGGATCTGGGTGCCCCGGCCGTGGTGGAACACCAGGCAGCCGCGATCACCGTCCCGCACCACCACCACCGCACCGGGGGCGAGACGTCGACGGATCGCCTCCGGGGTGTCCTCGAGGTCGTCGAGATCGGTGAGCGCCCGCGCCTCGTCGGCATTCGAGGTCCACACCGTGGTGCGCGCCAGCATCCGCCGCTGGATCTCACGGGGGAAGCTCGCGAAGGGGTCGCCCGGGTCGAGCACCACATCCACCCCGTCAGGCAGGGCGTCGAGGAACTCGAGCAGCGGATCGCGGGTCGGCTCGAACAGGCTGTATCCCGAGACGCACACCAGGTCTCCGGCCTGCGGGTCCAGCGTCGCCAGGGACTCAGCGGTGATCTGCCGCTCTGCCCCGTACACGGTGAGGAAGGTGCGTTCGGCCGACGGTTCGAGCAGCACCGTGCAGTAGCCGGTATCCGCCTCGGGACGGATCGCGTCCGAGAGGGTCACGCCGTCTCGTGCGAGCGACTCGCGGATCAGGTCGCCGTGCGGGCCGGTGCCGTGGGCTCCGCCGTGCACCGCGACCGCGCCGGTGCGGGCGGCGGCGATCAGCGTGGTCACCGCGCCTCCGGCGTACCAGCGCTCGCTGCGGGCATTGGCGTTGCCGCCGCGTGGGGGCAGCTCGTCGATCTCCAGGATGACGTCGACGAGCGCTTGGGCGGTGTGGAGCACTCGGGGCATGCGCACGAGTGTAGGTGGGAGCATGGGCCCATGGCCTCCTCTTCGACCCGCCGAGCCCCCCTGCTCATCGTGATCGCCGTGCTCGCGATCGCCGCCCTCGTGGTGGCCGGTCTGCTCTGGCGCGACCGGCTCGGCGGGGGCGAGGAGGAGGCGGAGGCGCTCGCCGCCGCACTCGCCCGGGCCGATGCCCCCGAGCATCAGCGCATCCTCGGCCCGCTCATCGAGGCGAGCGGTGCCGCCCCGCAGGTCGAGCTCGTCGACGCCGGGACGGCGGAGGACGGGGCGCGCACTGCGACTCTCGCCTGGACCTGGACCCTCCCGGACGACGCCGGCACCTGGGAATACACCACCGAGGCGACCCTGCGCCGCGGCGAGGACGGCTGGGCGGCGGAGCTCCGCCCCGAGGTGTATGCCCCGGGCCTGGGCGGGCAGGAGCATCTGGACCTCGTGACGGTGCAGGCGAAGCTCGGCACCGTCACCGATCGTGACGGCGACATGCTGTACGGGGAGCTCCCGGTGAAGGTGCTGGGCCTGGACAAGACCCAGCTCGAGGAGGACGAGCAGGAGGGCGCGGCCCGCGATCTCGCCGGGCTGCTGGGCACCGACCCCGACCGCTACGCCCAGGCAGTCGCCGACAACGGCCCCGAGGCCTTCGTCCCCGCCCTCACGATCCGCGTCGAGGCCGAGGGGGAGTACCCGCTGGAGGACGCCGCGCAGATCACCGGCTTCCGCGCGCTCGAGCAGAACCGACCCCTCGCCGTCGAGCGCGACGTCGCCCCCGGGGTGCTCGGCTCCCTGCGTGAGGCGAGCGCCGAGGACATCGAGAAGTCCGAGGGCGAGCTCGTCGCCGGGGATCTGGTCGCCAGCGGCGGCGTGGTCGCCGCCCGGCACGACGCGCTCGTCGGCACCGACGGCTCCGAGGTGGTCGCGGTGGCCGACGACGGCGGTGAGCAGCGCTCCCTGCACCGGGTCGATCCGCTCGACGGGGTGGCGGTCCCCACGACTCTCGACTCCGGTCTGCAGAGCCGGGCCACGGCGGCGATCGCCGATGCGGAGTCGCCGGCCGCGGTGATCGTGCTGCAGCCCTCCACCGGCGACGTCCTGGCCTCCGCCCTCGGGCCCACCGGCCAGTCCTATCCGGTGGGTCTCGTCGGCCAGTACGCCCCCGGGTCCACCTTCAAAGCGGTCACCGCCCTCTCGCTGCTGCGGGCGGGCCTGACCCCGGACAGCGAGCTGGAGTGCCCTGAGACGGCGACCATCGACGGCGCGAGCTTCAAGAACGCCGACTCGATGAACCCGTCCCTGTTCGGCACGATGCCGCTGCGCAGCGTCATCGCGCATTCCTGTAACACGGCCCTGCTGCTGCAGCACGACACGGTGGACCAGCCTGCGCTCGCCGACGCCGCCACCACTCTGGGGATCGGGCAGGAGGCGCCGGAGGGCCTGGAGGCGTTCATGGGATCCGTGGATCCGGAGGACACGGGCACCGAGCATGCCGCCGCGATGATGGGCCAGGGCCGGGTGCTCACCTCGCCGCTGTCCATGGCGGTGGTGCTCGGGAGCGTCCAGAACGGCGCCACGGTGGCCCCGCGGATCCTCGCCGACGTCGATCCGATGACCACTGAGGTGCCGCATCCGTTGACGGCCGAGGAGACCTCGCAGATGCAGGAGATGCTGCGCGGCGTGGTCACCGACGGCAGCCTCCGCGACTTCGCGGGCCTGCCCGGCGAGCCGGTCATCGGCAAGACCGGCACCGCGGAATGGACCAACGCGGAGGGCGAGCTGAAGCTCCACTCCTGGGTGATCGTCGCCCAGGGCGACCTCGTCGTCGCAGCCTTCGTCGAGGACGGCAGCTACGGCTCCGTCACCGCCGGGCCGATCGCCCGTGAGGTGCTCGAGGGCGCCTAGCTAGAGCCCAGCGGCGACCTCGACAGCCTGACGGATCGCGCGCTCGGCGTCGAGCTCCGCGGCGACGTCGGCCCCGCCGATCACGTGCACGCGGGGTGAGCGACCCTTGCGCGCGGCGGCGATCTCGTCGGCCAGGACGTTGACGCTGACCTGCCCGGCGCAGACCACCACGGTGTCCACCTCGAGCACCCGGGCCTCCTCCCCCTCGAGGATGTGCAGGCCCTGCTCATCGACGTGGCGGTAGGTGACGCCGCGGTGCTGGATCACGCCGGCGTGGCGCAGCTCCGCGCGGTGCACCCAGCCGGTGGTGCGGCCGAGCCCGGCCCCGATCCGGGTCTCCTTGCGCTGCAGCAGGTGGACCTCGCGCCGCGGCTCCTCGGCGGGCCGGGCGGTGACGCCGCCGCGATGCTCCTCGTCGGCCTCCACCACACCCCAGTGCCGCTTCCAGGTGGCCACATCGAGCGTGGGGGAGGGACGTGGTGCGCTGAGGAACTCGGCGACGTCGACCCCGATCCCGCCGGCACCGATGATCGCGACCCGGTCCCCGGCCTCGGCCCGCCCCTCGAGCAGATCGGCGTAGCTGATCACCTGCGGCCCACCCGTCGCCGGCAGCTCGATCTCGCGCGGGGTGACCCCGGTGGCGACGATGACGTCGTTGAAGCCGAGCAGATCGCGACCCGTCGGCCGCGTCTCCAGCCGGATCCCGACCCCGGCCGCTGCCAGCCGCATCCGCCAGGACTGCAGCGCCTGTGCGTAGTCCTCCTTGCCGGGGATGCGCGCGGCCAGACGCAGCTGCCCGCCGATCTCCGAGGTCGCCTCGAAGAGGGTCACGATGTGGCCGCGCTCGGCGGCGGCGAGAGCGGCCTCGAGCCCGGCGGGCCCCGCGCCGACCACGGCGACCTTGCGGGCGCGGCGCTCGATCACGGGCTTCAGCACCAGCTCCGTCTCGTGCCCGGCGCGGGGGTTCACCAGACAGCTGGCCCGCTTGCCATCGAACACCTTGTCCAGGCAGGCCTGGTTGCAGGAGATGCAGGCCACGACCTGGTTCGCGCGGCCCTCCGCGAGCTTGTTCGGCAGCTGCGGATCCGCCAGCAGCGGGCGCGCCATCGAGATCAGATCCGCCTGGCCGTCGGCGAGGACCTGTTCGGCGACGGTGGGGTCGTGTATCCGGTTCGAGGCGATCACCGGCACGTCCACCAGCTCGCGCAGGGCGGCGGTGTTCTCGGCGAAGGCCGCGCGCGGCACGGAGGTGACGATGGTGGGCACCCGCGCCTCATGCCAGCCGATCCCGGAGGAGAGTACATCCACGCCGCGCTCGACGAGTCCCTGGGCGAGGGCGGTCGTCTCCTCCCAGGTCTGGCCGCCGGGGACCAGGTCCAGCAGGGAGAGGCGGTAGCTGAGCAGGGCGTCGGGGCCGATCGCTTCGCGCACGGCAGCAGCCACGGCGAGCGGCATCGTCCGTCGGCCGTCTGCGCCGCGTCCCCAGCGGTCTCGGCGACGGTTGGTGGCCGGGGCCAGGAACTGGTTCAGGAGGTAGCCCTCGGAGCCCATGATCTCGACGCCGTCGTAGCCCGCCTCGACGGCCCGCTGTGCAGCCTCGGCGAAGTGCTCGACGGTGCGGCCCACTCCGCGCCGGGTCAGGCGCCGGGCCCGGAAGGGGGACAGCGGCGACTTCCCGGCGGCGGAGGAGGCGGCCAGGGGGTGGAAGGCGTAGCGACCCGCGTGCAGCAGCTGCAGGATGATCCGACCGTCGGCCTCATGGACCTCGCGGGTGATCACGCGGTGGCCGCGCAGGGTGCGCGTGTCGGCCTGGGCTCCGCGCGGGGTGAGCCGACCGGTGCGGTCGGGGGAGAAGCCGCCGGTCACGATCAGCCCGGCACCACCTCGGGCGCGCTCGCCGAGATAGGCGGCGAGCTTCTTGACGTCGCCCGGGCGGTCCTCGAGGCCGACGTGCATCGAGCCCATCACGATGCGGTTGCGCACCTCGAACGGACCCAGATCCAGCGGCGAGAGCAGCCGGGGGTAGGTGCGGGGCGCGATCGGGTGGGGAAGCGACGCTGACATGCGAGCGATTGTGCCAGGCTCCGAGGAGATGGGGTTCAACGGGGCACTGCGTACGCTGGGCGGACCCCCTGTCACCGGAGCGAGGAGTGCCATGTCGTCGCGCATGCTGATCATCGTCGATGTCCAGAACGACTTCTGCGAGGGCGGTGCGCTCGGCGTCGACGGGGGTGTCGAGGTCGCACGGAAGATCGCCGAGCAGGTGCGGGTCCATGGTGCCGGGTATGACCGCATCCTCGTCAGCCAGGACTGGCATCGCGGGGACACGGACAATGGCGGGCACTTCGCGGTGCCGCCCGCAGAGCCGGATTTCTCCGAGACCTGGCCAGTGCACTGCGTCGCGGACACCGAGGGTGCGGCGCTGCATCCGGAGGTCGCGGCGCTCGCTGCCGAGCTGGGGGAGCGGCTCGAGATCGTGCGGAAGGGGCAGGGGATCCCGTCGTACAGCGTGCTCGAGGGGATGGTCGTCGCGACGGGGGAGCACGTGGCTCCGCTGATTGCCGAGGCGGAATGGGAGCGGATCGACGTGGTGGGATTGGCGTACGACTTCTGCGTACGTGCCACGGCACTCGGCGCGGCAGAGTCCGGTGCACCGGTGCGGGTGCTGCGGGATCTCACTGCGGCGGTGCACCCGGCGCGGATCCCTGCCCTCGAGGAGGAGCTGTCCAGCGCCGGGGTCGATGTCATCGTCGCGCCGGGCCGTACTGCCTGATCTAGAACGGTGGTTCGGTTTCGTCGTGGGTGGGGTTGGGTGGGATGATCCGGCGTCCTCCGCGGTGGGAGTAGGCCTTTGCCCATGCGGCACGGCGCTGCTCGGCGGCTCGTTCCTGACGGGGTCTGGTGTTCTCTTCGGCGTGGAGACGTAGCGCGTCTTCGTGGGCGCGTTCGTAGGCACGCCAGTCCCGTTGGAGGATCTTCGCCAGTCGTGGGGTGAGCAGGTCGGTGTTCTCACTGGCTCGTATCCGAATGTCCCGGCCGATATCCCAGGTCGTCTCCAATGGCCCGGCGGTGGTGGTCCCGTCACCA
>NZ_JBQSWK010000051.1:0-18354 GCF_052377065.1 Brachybacterium sp. AOP42-C2-15 | reverse complement strand
CTCAAACCGGGTACCCTCGCCCCCGAATTCGTCCGGCGCGGTGATGAGTTCGAACAATCACTTCGCGACTGGTGTCGTCCCTCTACACAAACACGTCGGCATCGAGTGTGATCGCCCGAGCGCAGCCGCCAGGATCGAGCTGCGGGAAGTCGCGCGGTCCCGCGAGGTGATCGGCGCGCCCACTGCCGCGGCATGAACGATGTTCCTCCGAACCATGCCGTGTTTTCCATGAACGCGGCCCTGAACTCCGCCCTGCTCACCCTCGACGCCGGGCGGATTGATACCGCGCCGGGCCTTGAGCGGGAAGGTGCCTACCTGTACGCCCGGGGCCTGCGTCACGAGGTGCTGGCCAACAATCGCGGCATCTCCGAGCTCTTCGCGCCGTACCTGATCGCCGGAATCGTGTTCGGCGGACTCGAATCCCGCAGCATCCCCCACCACCCGCAGGAGCTGCTTGCGACCATCGAGTTCGTCTGCCTCGAAGAATCCTCCTCCTGGGACCCGCGGCCCCTCTATGCCCGGATCCTCCAGCGCATGTCCGAGCCAGACCTGACCCGTGCCCTCGTGCTTGTGTGCGCGGGGTTGCTGTCCGGGATCGCTGATGCCGTGCGCACCACGCCCGAGGACCGTGCCCGCGAGCACCGCTGGGCCTTCAGCGAAAACATGGTCACCAGCGTCGACTGGGACGCACTGCTCGGCAGGCAGCAGCCATGACCGGCTTCACCATCCAATGGGCGCTCGAAGACCACCTCACGGACCGGGCCCGCGCCGCCCAGCACGCCCTGATCATCCTCCAGGCAGCGAAGGTCGCCACCTGGGACGAACTCGCCCACATCCTCAATACCGACCCGGTCCGTGCGGACGAGATTCGGGCCGGCGTGAACCTGCCGCTCCAAGACCTCGAGAACCTCGACGCCCACGAACAGACACTGCGCGGCCTGCGCCGACGAGTCGGTACCCGAGCCGCCGTGGTCACCACGATCCTCGAATGCGGCACCTGCCAGCGCTGGGGATACATCGCCGGCGGGTCCCCGCCCAAGAACTGCCCCTGGACCACCCGCTGTACCGGCAGTGTCGCGAAGATCGGCCCACCCGACTGTGTCCTGCGGGTCCGCTCCTGATCACACGAGCGTGAATTCGCCGCCCACTACCCCTCGTGACGGCACACGAGTGGGAGGGCGCGATGAGCAGCACCACGAACAGAACACACACAGACACGGGACACCGGCCGAAGACCCTGCGGAAGGGTTCGGATCATCCAGGTGTCCTGCGAAAGAAGGACACGGGGGAGCGGGGCAACGGCGGCCAGTTCGGAACCCTCACCCGCGACGAAGCCGACATCCAGGTCCCCGCCGACGATGGGCCGGAGATCCGCTACCTGACCGTCGGCTGGTACAACGAAAAGCTCGGTGACCACTTCGACGCCTCCGCACTCCTGACCCGCGCCGAAGTCGACGCCAACCGCGAACTGCTCGACGAAGAAGCCGTGTTCGAGCGGATCCGGCAGGACGCTGAAAAGCTGTGCCGGCGCCGCGGCGCGATCGAGCACACCGACGACGTCATCGGCGACACCGCGTACGACGTCATCAAGCGAATCCGCGACAGCGAGGACCGAAACGCCGGGATCCGTGCCGTCGCCACCGCCGCCCTGGTGCGCCGCATCGTCCACGGCCACCTCAACCACCGACTCAGCTCCGGCGAAGTCGAACGCTCCGAAGTCCGCTCCGGACAGGCCAGGCTCGCCCGGCGCATTGCTCAGGTGCAGCAGGAGAAGGGCCGCGAACTCTCCGGCCGGGAGATCGACCATCTCGCCGCCGAGGTCCGCGCCGGCTTCCGGGCCAACAACCGGCCTCCGGAGGGCTTCCACATCTCCCGCAAATACCGGCACGTTCCGATCGATGCGCAGGAGAACCCCGGGAACCTGCTCTCCGTCCCCGCCGACGAGACAGTGCTCGATGAGTCCCGGCGCAGCCCGTTCCCCGAAGCGATCGACCGCACGCGGATGGACGCCGCCGAGATGCTCTACTTCGTCCACAATCGCGACGAGTCCCCGGTCCCGATCCACTCCCGCAGCACCGGCTCCACGATCTACAACACGATCGCCCAGTCCATGCGCGTCCCGCCCGCGCAGCCGGACTCCATCTCCCACCGCCAGGCCCTGAACGCCGGCCGCACCGTCCGCTCCCACGACCGCGGCGTGCAAGGAGTGTGCGCGGACTACCTCGACGGGATCCGGGACGAGCGCACCGGGGCCCTGTTCCTCCCGTTCGGCGACATCGATGAAGAGCGGCGCGAAGCGTTCGCGACCCGCTTCGAGGACAACGCCTACGCCGAAGAGATGTGGGGCTCGGCCCTGAAGTGCGCAGACCCGCAGCTGAAGAACGTCGAGTTCCCGACCCAGCTGGCTCAGCCGGCGTGAACTGCCCTGCGACGAGTTGAGAAACCCCCGCCCACTTGCTACGCCGAAAGGGCACCCCGCCCGCAGCATCGACTCGTGAAGGAGGCAGCGGGAGACCGCGACCCGTATGGATGCAAGCACCGTCGACCTCAGCGGCGCCTGGTCGCAGATCTGGGCCCGCATCGCCCCGGAACTGCAGGGCTTCGACCTGTTCCTCATCTTCCTCGCCGTGGCGGTCGCCGTCGTGGTGACCGTCAAGTACATCTACGACAGCCGACGCAAGGGTGGCGGTGACGCGCGCTCCCTGACCGTCGGACTGGTGATCGCCGCGCTCCTCGCCGCGCCCGGACTGATCATCCCGCTGCTGCTGCTTATCGCCGATGGCCTGATCGCGATTCTTGTCGCCATCATCGGCCTGATCGACATGTAGCCGAACGGTTCACGGCAGGAGTCGAGGAAGGAGTCGCGGGTGAACGACGAGCAGACCGCCGACCGTGAGGTGTACCTGTACAACCTCACCGACATGACCGGCAAGACCGCTCAGGCCGAGCGCCGGTCCGTGCACTTCACGCTCGAGATGCGCCGCGGAACGCTGATCGCCAACGTCCTCGCCGTCTTCACCTCGGTCCTGGTCATGCTGATCGCCTTCCCGGTCATCCGCCTGCTCCCCCTGGTCCCGTTCTGGGCAGTCGTCATTCCGGGGTCGGGCGCCTACGTCGCGGTCCTCGCGTTCACGCTGCTCCGGCAGCGGCGGGGACTGCGCCTGTCGCAGTGGCGAGCGTTCTACGACAAGAAGCGCGCTCAGACAGGCGTGTTCATCCAGTGCGGCGCCATCGTGGACCCGCTGTCCTCCACCGCCGTGCTGATCACGCCCTCGAGCACCTCGAACGATGCCCGCCCCGACTGGGACCCTGACCTGATCCTCGACGAGGTGAACGCATGATGCCCACCACGAAGCACCGGCCACTGTCCTGGGCACGCATCCTTGCCCCGCTGGCGATGATGATCGGAGCATTCGCTCTCCTCCTCGGGCCCGCCTATGGCGATGACCTGACCGCGCCGGGCGAGACGATCACCTCCGCACCACAGACCGCGATCTTCCAGGCCGCTGGCATCCAGCCCGCAGTGCTCGACCGGGGCGCCGCGGTGGACAATATGCCGGCCTGCGCGAGCGCTGGTGGTGGCGTGGACCCGATCAAGTGTCTGCCCATCGTGCGATGGGCGAACGCCATGCAGCTCGGCGACAGCGTCGAGTTCAACGTGACTCAGCCGCTGCGCAGCGTCGAGGTCAACATGATCGAGAAGACCAGTTTCACGGGCATCCTGGAGGTGGGGAACTTTGCCTGGCTCGCCGCGGCGCTGCTCGTCAATGCTGTCACCAACTTCGAGGTCAACGCCCTGCTGGCCAAGCCACTGAATGACTTTGCGGCCACGTTCGGTAGCTCGATCATCGAGTCCGGGGCGATCTTCCTGATCCTCGCCGTGGGTCTGCTCAGCTTGATCCTCGCCGCGACCCGGGGACGCTTCGGGATGCGCCGCCTCGCGATGATGATCCTCAGCCTCGGCATCTTCGCGGCCATGGTGATGGGCTCGATGAACGATCGCGGCGAAGGCACCACCTACGACCCCGGCAACTTCTCGCCCGCCTGGATGGTCCAGGAACTCTCCGGAGCGTTCTCCGCTGCGTCCGACGCCATCGCTGCGCCGATCTCGAACCGGTCCTCCCAGGCCTCGACCGTCTTCTCCAGCGATGCCAAGTCCGACCCCACCTCGTGCAAGTCCTACATCGACGCGCTGCACTCCCAGTACACCGGCTACTACGAGGACAACGGCCAGACCGCCCCCGCCGCGCTGGACGTGATGTCGCGCTGGTGGGAGGAGACCGCCTACCGGGCCTACGCAGACATCCAGTACGGGGACCAGTCCAGCCTCGGCGCTGACTACGCCGCCTGCCAGCAGCTCGAGACCAACACCAACATCGATCCCGACGACCGCGAGGCCATCCTGGACGACGCCTACAACAGCGGCGAGACTGATTACTCCGCTGCCGTCCCGCCGGCCGGATCGCCCATGCTCAATGGTGGATTCACCAACGACGACCGCGCAGCCCGCCAGAACCAAGCCTGGGGCCTCTGCCAGGTCGATGCCTCGGGCAACTACACACTCCGCTCCGACCTGCCCACCGAAGGTATCGAGGGCGGCAAGATCGGCGGACCACTGACCCCCGTAGCCTGCGCCCAGATCTTCACCGGCGACGGCGTGAACAACGAGACCGGGATCGTATTCGCCCTGCCCTTCGCCGACAAAGTCTCCCCGGACGTCACCGTCGACAAGGTCAAGAAGATCCAGTTCGCCGTCGTCGGCGACACGAGCCTCCTCTCGGACACCGAGAACGGACTCGCCGAGCACCCCGAGGCGTATTCCTACGTCTCCAACTCCGCCGGCACCATCCGCACCTCGACCACCATGCTCGCCATCACCTACATGATCAGCGCGCTCATCGGCGCCGCGGCCATGACGGTCCTCGCCACCGCCCTGTTCATCATGAAGCTGCTCTCCCACGCCATGGCGTTCTTCCTCATCATCGCGGCACTGGCTGGCGTCATCTCCCAAGGGTTCGGCTCCGCGGCCAGCTTCTTCAAGGGCTGGATCGGCTACACCGCCATCACCTCCGTCACGACACTGCTGTTCGCCCTCGTCATGCTGATCGCGATGGCACTCATCCGCGCCGGCGACGCGGTTCTCGGCGGCTGGGCCACGGCCATGATGCTGTGGATCGGGATCTGCCCCGCCATGTCCATCCTGCTGCTGAACTGGATGTTCAAGCGACTATTCCAGACCCACAGCCCGTTCACACTCCGAGGCATGCAAGCCATGGCCGGCAACCCCCTGGCCGTCGCGGGCGCCGTCGGCGGCGGGGGAGCACTCACCAAGAACCTGCTGGAGCAGGGTCGCAGGAAGCTCACCGGCGCCGCCATGGACACCGCGAAGGGCCGACTCCTCGGACGCAAGGACACCGCGAACTCCAAGTCCGCCGCCGCCAACGAAGAGCTCGTCGGAGACGCCACGAACACGCCCCAGGCCGACTCCGAGAAGTCGAAGCAGAAGGCCATCACCAGCGCCACCGAGAACGCAAAGGGCACCGTCACCGACGGAGCAAAGGACTCTGAGGATGCCCAGGCTGTCGAGGGTGACAGCGAGAGCGCCGCGAAGGTCGTTTCGGAGTCTGGCCGTGACTCGAAGGCCGCGGAGTCCGACGTAGCGCTCGACATCGACCCTGATGACTTGATTGTTGCGGGTGCCATCGGCGGCAACGATTCCAGCGAGCAAGCTCCCACTAGCTTCGGAACACGCCTGGAAGCGTTCGAGGCCGGCGGCCGCCGCGACGACCGGATCGACGGCGCGACCGATCGTGCCGCCGGCATTGCGGTTGAGGCTGGATCCGAGGCGAAGTCCCTTGGCCGTCATTGTCGGCTCGCGATGCACCGGATCCGCTCCGTTCCGGACAATGTCCGCCGACAGATCCGGGGCGGTGCTGGACTGCTTCAACAGAAGTGGACCGAGGGCAAGGCGACCCGCAGCGCGATCTGGAACAACAAGGCCCTGACCGCGCAGTACCTCGCCACCCGCGGCATCGGGGCAGCCACCAAGGTCGTCGGCACCGCAGGCACCAAACTCGCCGACGCCGCCACGAACCCCGCCACCTACAAGGCCGCAGTGAAGGGAGCCGCTCTGTACGGGGGCCTGACGCTGGCCTCGGGCGGACTGGCCGTCCCTGCCGCAGTGATGGGCGGACGAGCCCTGCTGAAGCACCGCCGAAACATCACCCAGGGCGCCGCGACGGCCGCCGGAACCGGAGCCGCAGCGCTGACCGGGCTGGCCAAGACCGCCTACCGGGCCGGCATCCCCGAGATGACGGCCTCTGACCGGCAGGAGGTGGTGGAGTCGATGGAGCTCGAGTCGCGTATCCACGCCGACCAGTCCGAGAACACCCGTGCCCCGATTACGGAACTCGCCCACGGCCTTCCGGTGGTGCAGGAGCGCCAGCTCGCCGCCGAGATGCGCGACGCCACCGCCTCGTTCGATGCCTTCGAGGCCGAAAACGGCCGCACCCCGGACGCGAGTGAACGCGCCGCAATGGTCGACGGACTGCCGTTCTTCGCGTCGATGAACCAGGACGCCCAGCTGCGAACCCTGTTCGAACAGAAGGTCGCCGCCGAGTCCGCGCAGGCACAGGAGCTCTTCGACGTGCACGCCGACGAGCACGGCACGCAGCTGGAGCGGGAGCAGATGCGGAAACTGACCAAGGTGCTGCCGTTCTACGCCCAGTCCATCCGGGGTCTGGACCCGCGCCAGGGAACCCTCGAGCTCGCCGGCACGGGCAACGACTTCGCGCCCCGTCTTGACGCGGTGAATCGGCTCCGGTCGTACGACCCGCTGGCAGCATCCACGCGCGTCGCGGTACCGGCTGGACAGGGGGCGTTCGACCTCGAGGAGAGCCGTGAGCAGCGATGACGACGCAACCTCGCACCCCGTCCGGCAGCCCCGAGGGTGGCCGATTCGGTACCATCTCCCGCCCCGATGCGCCGATGGATGCCACACTCGTGCCCATGAGCGAGAACGGAACGGACGGGTCGATCTACTTCCCCGAGCGCCTGCACAGCGCCGACGAGCACCTCTCGTGGTGGTCCACCGTGCCCGTTCCCGACGAAGTCCTCCAGTCCGTCATGGACGACTACAGCAACAGCCGTGCGGTGACTTTGAACTCGATCGTCGGCAAGTGGGAGGCACCGACCAAGCGCCCTGAGTGGAGCCAGGCGGAGCACGAGGCTCGAGTCAGAGAGTCTGCCGAGGCCCAGCGTGAACGATCCGCAACTTGGAAGGCCCGCGTTCCCGAGAAGCTCGATCGGTTCGCCGTCCGCGACGCCGTCCGCACCCACCTAGCCTGGACCTACCGCCACACCCTCCCCGCCGAGGAGCAGGCCAAGGTCGAACAGGCACAGGTCACTGTCGGAGACTTCCGCGGCACACCGGCCGAAGTGTCCACGCACTACGCGATGCCCGGGTTCGCGGCCCGTCATCCGGAGACGTTCACGCGCCTCCCCGACGACACCGCCGCCATGCGCCAGCAGCTCGCCCAGCTCCGCGCCCAGATCGACGCCGTCGACACGACCACCAAGAAGATGTACGTGAGCGACATGGTCGAACAGGGCTACTCCGCCGACCAGATCGACGCCGACCTGCGCGGTGAACGTCCCGGCGCTCCGGTTGGGGGCCGGAAAGCGCTGAAGAGCTTCAAGAAGGGCTGACTCGCGCCAATCGGCGTCGTCAAGGTGCGGCTCGGTGGGCTCCTGCGTGTCCGCGCCGTCGGACGCAGGGTGCTTTCGCTCGGGGCATGAACGCGCCGCAGCGAGGCTCCTCGCGCAAGGACATGATCCGTTCCGGATCGGAGCTGCCGGTCACCCGTGCCAGTGCGGCGCGGAGCGCCCTGGGAGGATCAAGTTCACCGGTGTCCGGATCCCACGCATTAGCGATCGCGGCGTTCAGCTCGTCTGCCGAAAGAATCTCGGCGAGCTCTTGGGGGAGGGCGCCGATGGCGACGGCGGACTTCACCAGTCCGGCCGGTGCAGGATCCGGACGGTAATCCCACAGCTCCAGACCGTGCTTGTCAGCTGTGTGTTCATACAGGTCGAGCATGTCCCAGATGCTCTGCACCTCGTCTTCGTCGAGCGCGCCACTGGTGACGAGCGCGTTGACGGCGTCGTAGATCCGGTTCCCGGTTCGGGGTCCGATGGCGATGATCTCGATCAGTCCGGCGCCGCCGGAAGCGATGGACGAGCGAAAGACGATGCGGTAGTCGCCGCGCAGTGTCGCCGTCGTGTTCAGGCCAGCGAGCTGATCGCTCGCAGAGCGATTGGACAGGGGATGCTTACCCCAAGGCATCGTGAACAGCGCGATGATGTCATCGAGTAACTCGTCCCACTGGGCCTGGTCGACGTTGTCAGCAATCCACTCTTCGACGTGACTGGACAGGACGACCTCGGCCTGATCGTCAGGCAGGTGGTCACCGACGCGCATGCAGCCGCTCGCGCACCTCACCGACGGAACGGAACTCGGACCGCTCAGCGACGAGGTTGGCGACTCCCTGCACGAGCTGGTCGGCGGCGGCACGGAGGGATCGCTCGAGCTCATCAAAGTGCTCAGGGCTCATGACGACGGCGGTGGGTTTGCCGTGGTTGGTCAGCACGACCGTGCGCTCGGCTGCCTTGTCGGCGAGGTAGCCGGCGCCCTTCTTGGTGGCCATGGTGGCGGGCATGCGCAGTGGTGTGGACATGCCACGAGTTTAGCAGAGCGGGTGCTGAAAGTTCGAACTTTCTCGCAGAGTGATGCGACCTGTGGGCTTCTCGAGCTCCGTCGTCGACCGCATCTTTCCCGCGCGAGACACTACGCAGCCTCGGCCGGCAAGGAGTGCTCCGGCATCTGCACCTTCGCCAGAGCTCTCAACTTCGCCTGGGCGGGTTCGCGGAGCTCGATCGGCTGGCCGACGAGGCGGGAGACCATCGCGGCGATTATTACGGCGTCGGCGATGTCATTGCCGGTGATCGCGGCCTGTCTGTAGGTGGCGGCGGTGGTGACGAGCACGAGGTCCTTGCCGGCGTTGCCCTTGCCGGTTGCGTACATCATCCGTGACGGCGGGGTGACCTCGACGACCGGGATGCTGCGAGCTGCGAGCTGCCCGACGATCCACCACCACAGCCCGGAACGGTCGTGGACCTTTCCCGCGTTCCGCATCCCGTAGGCAGGTGACTCGATCCCCACGATGTCGGCACCGTCGACGAGATCCAGGATCCCTGCGGCGAGTTTCTCCATCCGCTCGAAGCGGGTACGGACCGTCTCCGTCCCCGGAGCGGGCGGCTTGGAGGTGACTGTCGCGGTCTCCACACGTTCGGGGGAGCGGACCACGGCCACGCCCGTGCTGGTGAGGGAAGGGTCGATCCCGGCGATGATCATGCCGCGTCCAACTGCTCGTGCAGGCGCTGACTGTGGGTGCGGAGACGCCGGACCCCGCGTTGCAGGTCCGACTCCAGGTCGACGGCCTCGACATGGACGCCAGTTTGCCGGCAGGCGGTCTCGACCCGGGTGCGGAGCTCCTGGCCGACGGGGCTGATGGTCTCGTTGCCGTCGTACCGGTTCCGCATCGTCGAGTTCGGGACATTGCGCACGTCCACGCTCAGCGACGGCCTGCCCCGGTCGATCGTGATGACGGGAATGTAGCTCGGGCCGGTCGGTAGCGACTCCTCCTGGCACTGCTCGGCGAAGGTTCGCAGCAGCTGGTCCTGCATCGCCCGTGCCTCGTCGAGCGTCGCCGGCCTGGCACCGGTGCCGATGTGCGGGGTCGGGAGCTGTGGGTGCTGCTGCATCCACGCGCTCAGGGCGTGTTGCTGGGCTGCCGATTCGCACAGTGCCTCGGCCTCGTACAGGTCATCCTCGGCCATGTGCTCGGCGATGGCTCGGGCGATCTGGTCGGCGTTCGCGGAGTTGTGGGATGCCAGGGCCGGGCTCATTTCTGCGAGACGTGCCTCGGTTTCGGTGGGGGAGAGCTCGTGGGTCTCGTAGGCGAACTCTGCCAGGCGGCGGTGGACGACGTAGGGGTGGTCCGGGTCGCCGTTGATCAGGGTCGTCGAGCCGTCATCGAGGGTGACGTGAGTGAGCGTGCCGTCGTTGTCGTGGTGCTCGATCGTTCCATCGAGCAGGACGCGGTCGGCGATCGTTCCGTTCTCGTGGAACGTTGAGTCCGCATCGGAGGTCGGGTATTCCCAGGAGATCCCGGCATCCTCGTGATCCCAGTCCACTGTCGGATCCAGCGGGTCCGCGGCGACGTCGATGTCGGCCTCTGCGCGGGTGGTGGTGGCGAACTCTCCCGGATTTCCCTGCTCGCCGGTGTCGCGCTTGCGGGGCTTCGGGGTGTGCTTCGACATGGTCCGCTCCTCGTCCTCGTGATCGGGTCTCACCGCGGGCAGTGGGCGAGGAGACTCGTTCACGGGACGGCGCGTCAGGACCACTCGCGTAGGAGCAGGACACGCCGGAAGTCGCCGAGGGTAGCGCTGACCGTGGTGGAGAGGTCCTGGTCGCTGACACCCTCGTAGCCGGTGTGCGTGAGCTCGAGCGTGCTTGCGGCCGAGTTCCACCTGGCCTCGCCCGGGAACCCAAGCTCGTCACCGAACGTCCCTGGGTCGTCGCTGCACTGCTCGAGGTAGGTATCGACCTGCTCGTCGGAGACATGCTCGTCGCGGACTTCCCAGGGCGCGGGCCCTTGGCGGTATCCGGAGGTCGGCAGCTGAGTGCGGTTGATCTGGATCGAGACGACGGTGCGTCCCTCGGCATCGAAGCGGGCCTCGACATGCTCGACGAGAGTACGAAGCCCGGGAGACACGACGACCTCCCGCCCAGATGCCGGAGGCTCGGGGACCTGGACAGCGACGTCGTGCCGGTTAGCCGTCGCGAACTGACCGCCGTTGCCCTGCTCCCCGGTGTCGCGCTTGCGCAGCTTCGTCGTGACCATGCCCGTGCCCTCCTCGCTGAACGTCTCTCGCCCTGGGAAGTGGGCGAAGACCCGACGTGGCAGGACAACGTCCCGAGCATGGACGGGCCCCTCGAACCCGCAGCGTGAGCGAGACGAGGTGCCAGGAGCCGACGGTTCTGGTCAGGCAGCAGCGACGGTACGAGTCCGGGTAACGGCGAGGGCCTTCAACTCCTCGGGGCGGAAACCCGACCAGTGATCCCCGTCCGCGACGACGACCGGGGCCTGGAGGTATCCGAGGGTCATGATGTGTTCACGTGCCGCGGCGTCCTCGGTGACGTCGATGAGCTCGTACGCGAGGCCTGCCTTGTCGAGGGAGCGCTTGGTCGCGTCGCACTGCACGCAGAGGGGTTTGGAGTACACAAGCGAGCAGAGATGCATTGGATGAATCAATGGTCTGGTTGTTGACTCGGCCTCACCGCGCACCGCGGGACCGGTTCGACGTGACTGAGCGGCTTCGCTGCCGCGTGGCTTTCGGCGGATCCAACCCTTTCTTTGCCTGGTCAAGAGCCCAATCGGGGCTTGCTGCATGCTGCGAACACCGCTCCGGAGGAAACCGTCCGATCGCAGACCTCTCGTTGCGCTGACAGACTCCATGATACGTTCACAGCATGTTTGATGCAGTAGAAGGAATCGTGAGGTGTGGGTGGTGACCCGTGAGGTCCGGTCCCTGGCTCCGGTGTTGCTGCTGGACCCGGCTCGCTCGACGTTCGATGAGATGCTGCGCCGGTACGCCGTGTCGATGCGTTCTCGCGGACTGTCAGAAGGCACGATCCGGGTGCATCAGTTTGGCGTGAAGCGGTTCTTCCGTTTCGCTGGGACCTATCCGTGGGAGTGGCGGCCGCAGGACGTCGAGGACTTCACCTCGTCGCTGCTGTCTCGCCCGGAGCCGTTGGCGCACTCCACGATCCGGGGCTACCACCAGATCTTGAAGGGCTTCTGCGGGTACGTCTCGCACCCGTCCTACGACTGGGCCGATGTCTGTCTAGAACGGTTCGGGGCCGCGCCAGCCCAGATCTGTCATCCGTGGAACACCTTCGCGCACCTGGCCGAGTTCGAAGCGCGGCCCACTCGACGGCCGTTCGGGTACGACGAGCTCGAGGCCTTCTTCGCTCAGGCCGATGAACGCGCCCACGACCTACTCGAGGGCCGCAAGAAGGGTGCGTTGCCCGCATTGCGTGACGCCCAGTTCTTCAAGACGGTCTACGCGTTCGGGCTCCGACGTCGCGAGGCGGTGATGCTCGATCTGAACGACCTCCGCCCCAATCCCTACGTTCCCGAGTGGGGCGCGTATGCGAAGGTGCAGGTTCGATACGGCAAGGCGATGAGGGGATCACCGCCTCGCCGCCGCACCGTGCTGGCGTGCCCGGAATTCGCGTGGGCGTCGGAAGGGCTTCGCTACTGGGTTGAGGAAGTCCGTCCGCGGCTCGCACCTGCGACTGATGCTCTGTGGGTCAGTGCGCGACGCACTCGCATGACAACCCGCACGGTGGACCACCGGTTCGCGCAGATCCGCGAGGCGGCGGGCTTGGATCCTGCGCTGACGTTGCACAGCCTCCGCCACTCCTACGTGACCCACCTGGTCGAGTTCGGCTACGCCGCCCAGTTCGTGCAGGAGCAGGTCGGACACAATCACTCGTCGACGACCGCGATTTACACGTCGGTCGGTGACGATTTCAAGAATCGGATCTTCCAAGAAGCGCTGCGGCGCGTGCTCGGAGAAGGAGAAACCGCATGACCCGGCAGTTCGATTGGCATCTTCGCCGCAAGCTTGCCGAGCGCGGCATCTACAAGACCACCGAGCTGGTGCCGCTGCTCGCCGAGCAGGGCGTGAAACTCTCACGCGAGCAGGTCTACCGCCTGGTGACATCCAACCCGCAACGACTGAATATCGAAGTCCTCGACGCGCTCTGCGTGATCCTCGACTGCACACCGAACGACCTGATCAGCTTCACCGTTGCGGCACGTGCGCAGCCAAAAGCCGCCGATGGCGGCACGGTCACCGACATCGGCACACTCAAGACTGTCCCGGCACGGATCACCCGGCCCGACAAATCGTGACCTCTCGATCATCTACCGCTCTTCTCGACAACACCGCCGCACTGCTCGCTCACGGTGATCCGTGGACGGCGGTCGGCGAGGCGGGGGTGCGTGCACTGCTCGAGCAGCTTGCCCCCACGCCACAGGGGCAGGCACATTTTCGACGTTTCCTTGCCAGGGTGGACGCGACCTGGATCAGCGACGCCGATCCGCACCTTCCCCGTCAGGCGCAACGTTTGCTGCGGATGCTCCGAGCCAGCGGGTTCCCGGTCGTACTGCCAGCATGCGGCGAATGCGGCGGGGGACAGCTACTCACGCAAACGCTCGAGGATGGGCGTAGAGTCTGCAACACGTGCCGGAAAGCTCGATACACCCGTCGCTGCGATGAGTGCGACAAGACCAGAGTGATCTCGCACCGCATCGAGGGGAAGAGCGTGTGCGGCACGTGCCGCCGCCGGCAGCCGGAGGCGAAGGAGGCGTGCATCCGATGCGGGCACGACCGGCTCGTCCAGAACAGAACAGCGGATGGCCCGATCTGCCCCCAGTGCGCGCCCGGCAAGATCGAGCCTTGCGTCCACTGCGGCAGGGAGCGGCGAGTCCGGGTCAAGTTCCTCGGCGGCGCGACTTGTGACCCCTGCTTCAGCATCATCCGCGGCACACGCCGCCCCTGCCCGCGCTGCGGCACGGTCGGCCTGGTCGCGTCGGTCGCCGACGACGGTACTCTGGCGTGCTCGGCATGCACCGGGGTGCGATCGCGGTTCATCTGCGCCGAGTGTGGCGTCGAGGACATCCGCAACGGGAAACGCTGCTACCCGTGCCTTGCACGCATCGCCATAGACGACCTGTTCGCCGCCGGAACGCCCGCCCGCCGTCGGGCGCTCGAACCGCTCCGGCAACGCCTCTTCGAACACCCTGAACCCAAGAGCATGGCACGCTGGCCCGGCCGCAGTGCATCCGCAGCGATCCTGTGTGAAATTCTCACCGAGGACATCGAGCTCACCCACGAAGCGTTGGACCGCCACCCCACGGTCCAGGCGGCGAGCCTGCTACGGCATTCGCTCGTCGACGTGGGCGCGCTCGAACCGCGGGACACCGCATCCGTGCAGTTCATGGCCTGGATCGACACGTTCCTCCAGGGCCGCCCCGAACACATCACGCGCACCCTCGGCCCGTTCTGCCGGTGGCACGTTCCTGCCCGCATCCGGCTATTCGTCCAACGCAACGGGATCACAGACGGCACGTTCGTTCGCGCCCGCCGCGTGTGCCGTATCGCCGCTGACTTTCTCGCCCACCTTGATACTGATGGGATCGAGCTGAAGACCGCCCCGCAAGACGCCGTGGAGTCTTATCTGGCTCTTCGCAGCTGAGGGGGTAGATGCGGAACGCGGGGTGGGCGCGTCGGTGCCGGGATAAACGTCGAGGTCTCCCGATGATGGAAGTTCTCACGCTCGCCATCAGGAAGACCTCGACATGCCCAACGCTACCTTCGGCGACCCCGACCTGACGACCTTCACCCGCCTTGAGGAGCTTGGCCTGGTCGTGGTCGGCCAGAACCTCACTGCCGATCGAGCGGTGCTGGAGTGCCGGCTCGCCGAGGAGGAATCGTGGTGCAGGGCCTGCGGAGGACGGGCGACGTCGCGGGGCTCCATCTCGCGGTCCCTGGCGCATGAGCCGTTCGGCCACCGCCCCACGACGCTTCTGGTGCGAATCCGGCGCTACCGATGTGACCACTGCGGAACCCACTGGCGCGAAGACACCACGGCTGCAGCGGCCGGGCGGGCGAAGCTCTCCCGGGGCGGGACCCGGTGGGCGCTGGAAGCCCTGGTCATCGACCACCTCTCGATCGCGCGGGTCGCCGCCGGGCTGGGCGTGGCCTGGCACACCGCGAACGACGCCGTCCTGGCCGAGGGGAAGCGGCTGCTGATCGATGACCCGGCCCGCTTCGACGGAGTCCGCGTGATCGGCGTCGACGAACACGTCTGGCGCCACACCCGCCGCGGCGACAAGTACGTCACCGTGATCATCGACCTCACCCCCACCAGGGACAAGACCGGGCCGGCGAGGCTGCTGGACATGGTCGAAGGACGCTCCAAGGCGGCATTCAAGGCCTGGCTCGAAGCGCGACCCAAGGCGTGGAAGGACCGCGTCGAGGTCGTCGCGATGGACGGATTCACAGGGTTCAAGACCGCGACGAGCGAGGCCCTGCCCGGCGCGGTCGCAGTCATGGATCCCTTCCACGTCGTCCGCCTCGCCGGGGACGCTCTGGATGACTGCCGGCGGCGGATCCAGCAGAAGCTCCACAAGCGTCGCGGCCGCAAAGACGACCCTCTCTACACGTCCCGCCGCACCCTCCACACCGGGACCAAGCTGCTGACCCGGCGGCAGCGCGAACGCCTCAACGCCCTGTTCACCCACCACCCGCACGCTGCGGTCGAGGCGACCTGGGAGATCTACCAGGCCATGATCGCCGCCTATCGAGAACCCGACCGGACCAGAGCCAGATCGAAGATGGAGAAGGTCATCGCGGCCCTCAGGGCGAAGGTCCCAGACACCCTCGTCGAGCTGGGAAAGCTGGGCCGGACGCTGACCAAGCGCGCCGACGACGTCCTGGCGTTCTTCGATCGCCCCGGCACCAGCAACGGGCCGACAGAGGCGATCAACGGACGGCTTGAACACCTCCGCGGCTCCGCCCTCGGCTTCCGAAACCTCACCAACTACGTCGCCCGCAGCCTGCTCGAATCAGGAGGATTCAGAAACCAGCTACACCCTCAGATGCGATGAGCCGGGAAACCGATCCCGATAATGAACGCAATAAGCAGAGCGGTCAGTGGGCCTGCGCGACGATTAGTTTTCACTTGTTTGCCCCACCCGTCTTGCCGCGCCCGCTTCGGAACCCCTTAAATAGCGCGAAGCCGATGGCGCCGATCAGTGCGAGCCATCCTGCGCCAAACAGGACTTCGCTGAGCTGTGGCACTACAAAATGCATCTATCCCCCTTGATGTGGGCCATCAATCGATATCAACGCTGCGAGAGGGGCTCCACTAGGATAGACCCCTCGAGGCGCATTGTGCCACGACTGGTGGTCGGCGGCAGGGGCAGGCGCTTCTGTGCCTGCTTTAGTGGATTTGACAGTGCACTGCTCGAGGGGGCCTGCGGTGGGTGATGGCTTGAGGGCACTACGCAGCTGCCCCCTCAACTGCGAAGAGCCACATATCCACGCTCGCCCGTCACCGTCTTGTGACTCGGTACGCGCGCAGGTAGAGTGCCGCAGACGAACACTGTCGTTTATCAAATCACACTGAGGGGTAGATCACGATGGCGCGATCCACGCACGGGGGTAGAAGAGTATTCGGGGCGCTGACATCAGTCTTGCTCGCGGGAGCAATGGTTCTTGCGGGAACCGGTGTCGCTGTCGCGGAACAGCCAGCGTCAGAGACCGTTTCAGCGGAACGAGTCGAGGAATCTCTGCAGAACGTAGAGACGCATGATTCCGACTTGTTGGTCGCGCCGGTTTCGCCGGACGCCTATGGGGCTGATGGCTTGGGATACTCGGTTCCTATTGGTGGTGGGAGCGTTGGAGTTCCTAGCGACGCCTCGCAGGGCGTGACGTTCCAAGAAGCCGGAGGTGAAACCCTAGCCATTCAATTGCCGAATTCTGAAAAGGCTGACTCCGTGGAGTTGCTTGAGGACGGCACTTTTACATATCCAGATACGAGCAGCGCTAACGCCGTCGTGGTGACGGAGCGTGGCGTGCAGATGCTGACTGCCATCGCGAATGAGGAAGCCTCGACGAGCTACACCTACGAGCTCGACCTCGCTGAGGAGCAGAGTATCCAAGTGACTCCTAGCGGGGCAGCCATGGTGGTTGATGCTGCTGGTAATACGGTGCTGGTGTTCGGAGAGCCGTGGGCCTCGGATGCGGAGGGCAAGCCCGTCGATACCTGGTTCGAGGTAGACGGGCCGACTTTGACTCAGGTCGTGGACCACCAGGACACCGAGAACGTCGCTTACCCCGTCGTGTCTGATCCGATCTTCCTTGCACCGTGGATGGTCAAGTGCCTGGTTGGCATTGGCCTCAAGGGCCCCGACATCACGCGCATCGCACAGCTGGGTACTCCCTACTCAATCTTGGCCGCCTTCGGCCGTGGGGCCGTAGCTTGCATCTTCATGAAGTGATGTCGATGTTCAGACGCCGAAGCAGATCCGAGCTCGAAGCAGATCTCCTAGAAGTTGAGAGGCAGATCGGCGATAACCCTCTCGCATCAGAAAGAGTGGTGGCGGCTCAGAGCGTGGTGGAGCGCAACGAAGGGGAGGGTAAGGAGAAGATCTCTTCGATTCTGGCTGAGCGGGGGCTTCCCAGCCTCGAGGAACTAGGTCGAGTCCAGTTGCGAAACACGACGCGCTGGTGGCGGCTCCATCGCCAGAAGAAGCGCCTAACGCGGCAACTGGAGCGGTAACAACTATCAGCTAGCCTTCCATGAAGATCACGGAGGGCTGGCTGGCGTCTTGGACTTCGCGACTTTGCGAACCATTGATATGACCACACCGGGGTCAGTTAGTAGCTCGCGGCTCTCCGGATTGCGTATGAACTGATTCAGCATTCCTTGAGTGCTCAAGAGGCTCCGATACCAGTAGCCGCCGAAATGGTGTCGGCTAACCGGGAGAGAGATAGTAACGCCATCGACGTCCGTAATTGCAGTGCTTCCGTCTTTTGGGACGAAGCCTGGATCGTCGTACACTGCAGCGATCAGCGCTGCGTATGAGATCTGCGTTATCCATCCTGCAAGTGCGTGCCTGGAACTCTTCAAGTCTAGGTTAAGTAAGACAATCTCGGACCAATCGAACGCCGATCGCCATTCGTTCTGGACGAGGTGAACGACTCCCGGGGGTGTGAGCAGCAGAGCGTGGCGACGGGGGTCGCCGACAGCGAGGCCTTCCGCCACTTCTTCCAGCGGGCCGAATCGCTCCAATACTCCCACCTCCTAGCTATCGAAGTTCGACGGCCGTTTAACGGCTTCATGATCGGTGCCGCTGAGCTGCCGAGTGATCACAGCATGATACTCGTCTAATACGACGTGGGGCGCGACCATGCTCGTTCTCCCAATTTCCCCGGCAACCGCGCGCGGAGCCGCTTGGGCTCTCAGTTCCTAGCATCGGCAAAGGTGAAGGTGAACCAACATCGGCGCTGCCGGCCGTTGGGTGACCGTTCGCGGCGAGTTTCGTCTGCGGCGCGCGCGTCGCTACAGGGACTGTTGCTCAGGCCGAAGCTAATCGGGCTCGCCGTCACTATCTCAAAGAGGCTCTTCGCGGTTCGTGGTGAATGACCCTGCTGTGG
>NZ_JBQSWK010000050.1:0-18459 GCF_052377065.1 Brachybacterium sp. AOP42-C2-15 | reverse complement strand
ATCTCGCGCGGCAGGCGGAAGTCGTCGCTGTTACCCACGGCCCGTGCCTCGACCCGTGCGAGCGCCGTCTTCCGGGAGGCGACCACGTGCACGATCTCCGGGACGATGCCCGACGGGGCGAGCAGCGCCCGCCAGTCGTCCCGCATCTGCCGGGACCAGAACGACAGGTCCAGCACCACGTCCTGCCCCGCGCGCACGCACGCCAGCAGGCGCTGCTCGAGCACGGTGATGATCTCGGCGGCCACCGCCTCGGGCAGCGGCATCGTGCGGTGCCCGCGGGCCCAGGCCTCAGAGTCCACGGACAGCCGCACCATCCCGGCGGCCTCGAAACCGCGCGCGACGGTCGACTTCCCCGAGCCCGCCGGCCCGCACATGAAGATCACCCTGCTCATCGCGCTCATCGCGCCAGCTTAGGGAAGTCGCCGCGGCGTCCGCTCAGGCGGCGGGCTCGTCCTGGGCAGGGGTCGACTTCAGCGTGATGGCCAGCACGGTCGCGACCGTGGTGATCACGCCACCGAAGACGAATGCCCAGGAGATGCCGCTGGCCTGGGCGGCCTGCGCCGAGGCACCGGACTCTGCGGCGATGACCGCGCCGAGGGTCAGCAGGGCGATGAACACCGCGGTGCCGAGCGCCCCGGCGAGCTGCTGCAGGGTGTTGAGGATCGCCGAGCCGTGGCCGTACAGCGAGCGCGGCAGCGCCCCCAGCGACAGCGTCAGCAGCGGGGTCATCACCATCGCCATGCCGATGCCCAGCGGGATGTTCAGCGCGATGATCAGGCCCTGGGTGGCGTCCGCATCGAGCAGGAACACCTCCAGCCAGCTCACCACTGCCATCAGCGCCATACCCGGGACCACGATCGGTCGCGGACCGACCCGGTCGTACAGGGCGCCGATGAACGGGCCGAGCAGGCCTGAGGCCGCCGCACCGGGCAGCATCGTCAGGCCGATCTCGAGCGTGGTCATCTCGAGCGCGCCGGTCATGTACAGCGGCAGCGCCACGACGGTGCCGAGCATGGTCGCGAAACCGATCAGGATGACCAGCACCGAGACCGTGAAGGTGCGCACCTTCAGCGGGCGCAGGTCCAGCAGCGGCTCGTCACCACGGGAGAGCATCCGCAGCTGGCGGAGGGTGAACACCGTCAGGGCGAGCACGCCGATCCCGGCGACCAGCAGTGGGATCAGGCGGCTGGTGCCCGAGACGATCTGGCTGATCGAGGCCAGCGCGTAGATCACGCCGCCGAAGCCGATCGCGGAGAGGATCACCGAGATCGCATCGAGGCGCACCTTCTCCGGCTCGGTGTAGTTGCGCATGAAGAGCAGGCCGATGATCAGGGCGACCACGATGATCGGCAGCATCAGCAGGAACAGGTCATGCCAGGTGCCGTGCTCGAGGATGAACCCGGAGATGGAGGGGCCGAGGGCGGGTGCGGCGGAGATGACGACGCCCACCAGGCCCATCACCAGACCGCGGGACCGGATCGGCACCAGCGCGAGGATGGTGGTCATCAGCAGCGGCAGCACCATCGCGGTGCCGGCGGCCTGGATCACGCGAGCGCCCAGCAGTACCGGGAAGTTCTGGGAGAACATGGCGATCGCGGTGCCCACCAGGAACAGCAGCATCGCGGTGAGGAACACGTGCCGCACGGACAGGCGCTTCATGAGGAAGCCGGTGGTGGGGATGACCACGGCCATGGTGAGCATGAACCCTGTGGAGAGCCACTGCGCGGTGACCGCTGTGATCGACAGGTCGTCCATCAGCGTGGGCAGCGCGACGGACAGCAGGGTCTCGTTGAGGATCATCACGAAGGCGGAGACCACCAGCACGGCGATGATCGGGGCGACCTTGACGTCTTTCGGGGCGCGGCCGTCCACCACGGTGGTCGAGGGGTCGTCGGCGCCGTCGCGCGTGGCGAACTCGGCCTCGGCGGCGGAAGATCCCCCCGCGACGATTCCGGAGGACTGGACCGCGGGGAACTCTCCGGTGGGGGTGGGTGTGTACGTGGTCATGAGAGCAGGACGTGCTTTCTTCGTCGAGGAACCGAAGGGCCGGAACCCGCATGTCCGCACGCCCCCGGTCGGGGGAGCCCTGGGCGGGCTGGGGCGGGGCAGTCAGGTCACCGTTCGGTGCGGCCGACGGGCGTTGCCGACGACCTGGATAATTCTTTCAGGAGCGCACGTCTCCCCGTAGGGAATGTGCCGTACGCATCCCCCAACGCCGGTCCGCGCCACCGCATTCCCGGTGAGAGCATCCAGTTTTCATGACTTTCCTGGCGTCGGTTTCGCACGCCCAGATTCGCCCGCAGCCCCGCGCGCGGCCCTGCCCGCAGCCCCGCCCGCGGGTCAGCCGCGGTGCTGCCGCCACCACAGCGCCGCCTGCACCCGGGAGTCGAGCTGCAGCTTCATCAGGGCATGCGAGAGATGGGACTTCACCGTGGAGATCTCGACGAAGAGCCGCGAGGCGATCTGCTGGTTGGAGAGCCCCTGGGCGACCAGGGCGAGCACATCCTCCTCCCGACCGGTGAACACGGGCTCGGCGCTGGTCTCCGACCGCGGGCCCGACGCCGGACTCCCGCCGGCATCCATCGACGAGGGCGCCTGCTCCGATGCCGGAGCGGTCACCGACCTGTCCCGCAGCGCTCCGACCACAGCGCGGGTCGCCGCCGCGGAGAGCACCGCGTCCCCGCGGTGCACATCCCGCACCGCAGAGAGGATCCGCTGCGGATCCTCGGTCTTCACGAGATACCCGTCGGCCCCGGCCGCGAGCGCGCCGAGCACATAGTCATCCAGGTCGAAGCCGGAGATCACCAGCACGTTCGCACCGGTCTCGCGCAGGCGCGGGGTGATCTCGATGCCCGTCGCACCCGGCATTCGCACGTCGGTCAGCACCACATCCGGGCGGTGCTCCCGGGCGGCGGCCACGGCGGCGTCCCCGTCGGCCGCCTCGGCGACCACGGTGATGTCCGCAGCGGAGTCCAACAGCGCCACCAGGCCCGAGCGCACAGCGGGGTGGTCATCCGCGACCAGCACCCGGATCGGGGAACGGGCCGGCCGGGCAGCGGGAATGGTCATGAGCGGGACTCCTCGGGGACGGCACCGGGCGCGGTGTCGGAGGTGGTGCGGGGGGAGATCGTGGCCGAGTCGGAGGCATCCTCGCCGAGCGGCGCGGCAGCCTTCACCGGCAGCTCCGCGAGGACCCGCCAGACGCCGGAGTCCGCTCCCGCGCCGACCGCGCCGACCGCGCTGACCGGCCCGGACCTCGCGCTGCCACCCACAGCGGCGGCCCGGTGCGAGAGCGCGCCACGGCCCACGCCGGTGCCCGGCACCGACGCCTCCGATCGGCGGTTGCGCAGCTCGAGCACCACGGTCGCGGCCTCCACCCGGACGTCCAGCGTGATCGGGGCCTGCCCGTGGCGCACCGCATTGGTGACGGCCTCGGCGCCGATGCGCAGCAGCGCGGCCTGCACCGCGGGCTCGACCAGGGTGGGGTCGTCGACCGCGGGATCGATGCTGACCCGCGCCTCCGGATCGCGGCCGTACAGGCGGGCGGTGAGCGAGGGCCAGTCCAGGGTGACCTCGGGCAGAGCCCCGGACTCCGGGCCAGAGAGCATCCCGATCATCGAGCGCAGATCCCGCAGCGCGGCATGGGCGGAGTCCCGGGCGGTGTCCAGGGACCGGTCGCGGGCGGCGGGGTCCTCGAGGGAGGAGGCGAGGTTGGTGTGCAGGGAGACGGCGCTGAGGTGCCCGGCGATCACATCGTGCAGGTCGTGCGCGATGCTGCGCCGCTCGGTCTCCACCGCATGGGCGGCGCGGGTCGCGGCGAGCTCATGCTCGAGGCCCGCGAGCCGCTCGGCGGCCTGCCGGGCGCCGCGATGATGACGCACCTCCCAGCCCCACAGCAGCGGGGTGATCACCACGAGGACGGCGACCATCGCGAGGACGAACACCGCCTCGCCGGGGAGGCCGGAGAAGAGGACGGCCAGCATCCCGGCAGCCCCGAGCACGATCGCAGCCCAGGTGGTCCGTACCGCCAGGGGGCGGCTGCCGTGCATGACCGGATCGAACAGCGCCTCGAACAACAGGAAGTACGCGGAGATCTGCCCGCCCACCAGGATCTCCACGACACTCAGGGGCCCGGCGACGACGAGGGTGATCGCCGGCCGCTGGCGACGCCAGAGCAGGCTCGCACAGGCCACCAGCATCAGCGCGACCGACACCCCTGCTGGCCATTCCCGCCCCTGGAGCAGGAACCCGGAGTTCTCCGTGCCCGAGGCCGCCAGCAGCACGACGATCGCCGCATAGACCGCGACGACCAGCAGGTCCCGTGCCCCGATCGGGGGCTTCCCCTGGTCCTCGGAGGGCGCCGGCTCGAACAGCAGTGGGACCGCGCGTGCCGGCGAGCTGCTGCGCGGAGCGGGAGCATCGGTCATGGTGAGAGGCTACGTGGCCGCTCTCCGCACGTCGTGCTCGACCACCCCACTTCCTCCCAAGGGAGGAGGACTGCGCGGAGTCGCCGGCACCACCATGGAACCCATGGAATCACTGATGGATGTTGCGGGGCCGCTGGGCCTGCTGGTGCTCGCCCTGGTGGACTCGACCTCGATGGGCACGCTCGTGATCCCGGTGATCCTGCTGGTGGTGGGGGAGGGCGGGGCACGCCGCGTCGCCGGCCGCACACTGCTGTTCCTGGCGGTGATCGGGCTGTTCTACCTCCTGCTGGGCATCGCGCTGCTGGCCGGCCTGCTGCCGCTGATCGAGTCCTTCGGGCATCTGCTGGCCTCGCCACCGGTGATGGTGGTGCTCGCCGTGATCGGGGTGCTGCTGGTGGTCTACTCCTTCCGCATCGATCCCAAGGCGGTCGCGAAGCGCGGAGGCGACCCCGAGGCCTCCGCCCGGAAGTGGGCCCGGCGCGCGCGCCACGCCTCCGGTCGGCCCGCAGTGCTGATCGGCCTGGCGTTGACCGCCGGCCTCATCGAAGCGGCCTCGATGATCCCGTATCTCGCGGCGATGGGGATCATCGTCGAGAGCGGTGTGGGGCTGGCTGGCGGCATCCCCATCCTGGCGGTGTACTGCGCGGTGATGATCGTGCCGGGCGCGGTGCTGTGCGGGATCCGCGCCGTGCTCGGGGATCGGGCCGACTCCTTCCTGGACCGCGCCCACGAGTGGGCGGTGAAGAACGCGACCAGCGCCTTCTCGTGGGCGGTCGGCATCATCGGCGTGATCATCGCGCTGAACACGATCGGCCCGGCGCTCACCTGGCTCACCGGCGGCGGGGCCTGACCCGCGCCCTCCGGCTCCGAGCCGGGAGACCGGCCGGTAGACTCCCAGGATCTGCTCATGGTCGCGGGCCTGCCGCGCGATGCACCGCGAGGGAAGGATCCGATGACGCACTCCGTGTCCTCGCCCCAGGCTGTCGCGGGGGCTGAGTTCGAACGCTCCGCCCAGGGCGTTCGCAGCCGTCGCGAGTGCTTCGAGCTCGCGGAACCCGCCTCCGAGGAGGCGTCCCCGCGATGAACGGCGATCCCCGTGATCCCCTGCCCCGTGGTCCAGTTCCCCGCAGCACGGTGACTCTGGCCGATGTTGCCCGGGCTGCCGAGGTGTCGCTCGCGACCGCCTCCTTCGTGCTCTCGGGCCGTGGCGGCTCCCGGTCGGCCGGTTCGGCGGCCACGAAGGCCAAGGTGCGGGCAGCCGCGGCCTCGCTGGGCTATGTCCCGAATCGTCACGCCCAGGCCATGCGCACCGGCCGCAGCGGCGGCATCGTGCTCGCCCTCGGCACCCTGGACGATCCCTGGGGCGTGCAGCTGACCACCCAGGTGCGGGACGATGCGCTCGTGCACGACCTCTCCACCCTGGTCCTGGCCGATGAGCGCTGGTACGAGTACCTGCTCGGCGCCTCCGCCGATGCTGCCCTGCTGACCAGCATCGACTTCGTGGAGAACGGTCCCAACCTGGTCCGCCGCCTCGCCGCCGCGACGCACAGCGGGCTCGTCGCCTTCAGCGCGAAGATGGAGCCGGAGGACTTCGACGTGGTCTCCTCCACGCCGTCCTTCGCGATCCATCGGGCCTATGAGAGGCTCCGCGCACGCCACCGACGGGTCCAGATGCTCGCCCCCGACCTCGAACGGCGGGCCGGCGGCGCCCTCGCCCATTCCCGCACCGGAGCCTTCCTCGACGCGGTGCGCGAGCTCGGCGACGGACCCGCGGAGGCGCTCGTGCACGTCGTCCCCGAGGGCAGCCACGAGACCTACCTCGCCGCGATCGAATGGCTGCAGGGGCCGGACCGCCCGGAGGCGGTCATCTGCTTCACCGGCTACCAGGCGGTGGCGCTGCATCTCGCCGCCGAGCGCGTGGGAGTGAAAGTCCCGGAGGACCTCGAGTTCATCTCCATCGGCGACGTTCCTGCGAACACCGAGTTCTTCGGCCCCATCAGCTACTACGGCGTCGACGACGTCTTCGCGCGGCTGTCGAGCATCATCATCGACCGCGCGATCGACCGTGAGGACGTCCCCGGTCGGCTCGTCACCTTCGACTGGGAGTTCTTCCCCGGCACCACCACCCTCGACGACGAATGAGCGACATGACCACCTGGACCCTGCCCGGCCTGCAGCTGCGAGACCTGACCCTGAGCGTCCCGCTGGATCATGCCGATCCCGCCGGCGCACAGATCGAGGTGTTCGCCCGGGTGATCGCCGAGGAGGGCGGGGAGGACCGCCCCTACCTCGTCTACCTGCAGGGTGGCCCCGGCTCCGAGGCGCCCCGCCCGCTCTCACCCGGCTCCACCCCCTGGCTGCCCCGCGCCCTGCGCGAGCACCGGGTGGTGATGCTCGACCAGCGCGGCACCGGCCGCTCGACCCCCGTCGGCCCCGACACCGCGCTGCCCGAGGGAGCGATCCCCGGCGCCGCGACCCTGCGCGAGGCGACCGCCGCGCAGCAGGCGGAGTACCTCACCCACTTCCGGGCCGACGCGATCGTGGCCGATGCGGAGGCGCTGCGCGAGCACCTCGGGGTCCCGACGTGGTCGCTGCTGGGGCAGTCCTTCGGCGGATTCACCGCCCTGCGCTACCTCAGCGCCGCCGCGGGCAGCGTCGAGAAGGCCCTGTTCACCGGGGGACTGCCGACGGTGGGCCCCGATATGGATGCCGTCTACGCGACCACCTGGCAGGGCATGATCGGGCGCAGCGAGCGCTACTGGTCCCGCTTCCCGGGGGATCGCGACCGCTTCCGCCGCCTCGCCGACGCTGCTGATGCCGGGCGGCTCAGTCTCCCGGACGGCCAGCGGGTGGGAGTGGAGCGGCTGCGCCGCCTGGGCCACCTGCTCGGCGCCTCCCAGGGGGCGGAGCGACTGCACTACCTGCTGGACCTCGACCCCGCCTCCCCGGCCTTCGCCCATGACCTTGCCGCCGCACTGCCCTTCGGCGGCCGGAACCCCCTGTATGCGGTGATCCATGAGAGCTGCTGGGCCGACGGCACCGCCACCCGCTGGGCGGCGGACCGGACGATGCCGAACGAGGTGCGCGATGACCCGACCCTGCTGGGCGGAGAGCACATCCACCGGGATCTCTTCACCGAGGATCCGGAGCTCGCATTCTGGGCCGAGGCTGCGGAGATGCTGGCAGAGCACGACTGGCCGCAGCTCTACGACGCAGACGCACTGCGTCGCTGCACCGTCCCCGCCGCCGCCGCGGTCTATTACGACGACGCCTACGTCCCGCGCGAGTATTCGATGGCCACGGCCGCGCTGCTGCCCGGCCTGCGACCGTGGGTCACCAGCGAGTACGAGCACAACGGTCTGCGGGCCGGCGGCGAGGCGGTGCTCGACCACCTGCTCGACCTCGCCACGGGGCGCCGCGCCGCCTGAGCGCTGGCGTCGGGCGGCGAGCCTGCTGCAGGGTGCAGGACCACGCAGCGGCGGCGCAGCGCGTCCGGATACGATCCGGTCATGAGCGAGAGTCCTGCGGATCCCGGACCGGAGCAGACACCCAGAGCAATGCGCGCACCTCTGCGGCCATTGGTACTGGCTCGGCCGCTGAACGCACAGTGGCGATGGTGGGCCGTGGGCCTAGCACTCGCGCTGTACTTCGTGCGCTGGGGACCCTCGACGGTGCGTGCTGTCGCCTATCTGATCGAACCCACGGAACGTGCGGCCCCCACGGTGGGCTCCTCAATGCAGACAATCGTTGGATCAATGGCGTTAGCTGGTGCCGGCCTGATCGTGCTTTCTGTCGTTGCTGCTGCGACAGACACTCCCCGCGAACGCATCGGACTGGGCAGACGGCCCACGTATAGGAAGCGCACTGCGGTGCTCGTTTTCCTCACCGCATGGATGCTGGTCAACCTCACCCAGTGCTTTGGCGCCTTTGTGGTCAGCCTGTTTCCGTGGATGGCGGGACCGAGCATTGAGGAGCACCCGGTCTCCGACACATTTGCCGGTGCTGTCTTCGACACGATCGCCAGCGGCGTCGGTGGGGCGGTCGAGGAGGTGATCGTCCTTGCACTTCTTATCGTCGCTCTGCGCGCCGCACGCGCCCCATGGCCCGTGGTGTGCGTGGTCGCGGTCGTGCTCCGCGTCGTCTTCCACATCTACTACGGGCTCGGTACGTCCATCGGTATGATTATTTGGGCGGCAGGACTCGTCGGGCTGTACTACCTGTTCGGCCAGTTCATCCCGATCCTCCTCGCCCACCTGGCCTTCAACATGCAGCTCACAGCCGTCGCGTCGATCAACGAGTTGGAGGGCGGGCGGGGGGCGGCACTGGCGAATGCTGGCAGCGGCCTCCTCGACGTGGTGGTGATGGTTCTGGGCCTGCTCTGTGCCGCATTCATCTTCGTCCAGCTCGGGCGCAGTGACGGTATGGAGCTGGAGCGCGCGGCGGGGTGAGATCGCCTCCGCACGAGGCGCATCGGGTGTCGTGCACACACCGAAAATCTGTTACTTGCCTGCCGAGCGCATTGCCCGCATCACCATTGCGCTGATGGAAGGGCTGTAGCCCCAGTGGCTGCTCGATCCCGGGTTCGATATGGCCACGCACGCGCCCACGTCGAGGAGCTTAAGTGGCGCCGGGGCACCGGATACCGCTGAGGGCGCGCGCCTTCAGGTGGCGACCGCGAGCCGGAAGCACTTGTTCCCGCTTGCGTCCCTAGCGGCGGTCGAGGAGCGGGTCGCGACCCGGTACGGGGTGCAGTACGAGTCGTGGCATAGGTAGGAGCCGCCACGCAGCACCTGGCACGACTCCGGTGAGCGACCACGCCTGTCCGGTCGTCCGTTGGTCGCTGCACCACTCCCAGTTCCCGGCCCCTAATAGAAGCCGGTCCTGCTCATGTCCTCGTCCCTTCGGCCAGCAGCTCGCGGACCTCCTCGAGCCCCGGGATGCTGGGGGAAGCTCCGCGCCGGGTCACCGCGAGCGCTCCGGCCGCCCCGGCCCGCTCGATGGCCGCGACCAGCCCGTGCCCGGCCGCGAGCCCTGCTGCGAGATAGCCCGCGAAGGCATCCCCGGCCGCGGTGGTGTCCACCACCGTGACCGGGTGGGGTGCGAGGTCGTGCCGCTCTCCCGGCGTGACCAGCACGCTGCCCGCGCCCGCCAACGTGATCAGTGCGGCGCCCACGCCGCGGTCCAGGAACCACTGCCCGGCGCGCACCGCATCCTCCCGGCTCTCCACCGCGATCCCGGTGAGCAGCGTCGCCTCAGTCTCGTTCGGGGTGACCACATCGATCAGCGGCCAGATCTGCTCGTCCAGCTCGCGCGCCGGGGCGGGATCCAGCACCACGGTGAACCCGCGGGACCGTGCACCTCGGATCGCGTGCATGGTCGCGGCCGCGGGGATCTCCAGCTGGGTGAGCAGCACTCCGCCGGCGGGTGCGGCCTCCTCGAGCGCCGCATCGATCTGGGCCGAGCCCAGCGCATCGTTCGCGAGCGGCACCATCACGATGTCGTTCTCGCCGGCGCCATCCACCCGGATGTGCGCGATACCCGTCTGTCCCGGCACCTCGCGCATGTGCGCGAGGTACACCCCCGCGGCGGCCAGGCCCTCCCGCACCACCGGCGCGAACATGTCCTCGCCCACGCAGCCTACGAAGCGGGTCGCGGCCCCGGCGCGGGCGGCGGCCACGGCCTGGTTCGCGCCCTTCCCGCCCATCACCAGCGAGAACGAGTCGCCGAGCAGGGTTTCGCCGGGCCCCGGCAGTCGCGTGGAGAAGGTGGTCAGATCCACCGTGGCTGAGCCGATCACGAGCACCTGGCCACTCTGCTGACTGCTGCTGTCGGGCATCAGGTCTCCTTCGTCGCCTCCCACGGCGTCCACCGCCGCTCCGACCTCACGGTAGCCGGAACGCCACGCGGTCCCACATGGGGTGATGATGCAACCGGTGGTGACCCAGCACACAGGGTTGCTAGCGTGCATGCTCGTGCGCCCTTCTGCGGACCGCAGCTCCCGCGCGCGCACGATCCGACAACGATGACGGAGGTCCCTCGTGAACCAGGCAGCACCCAGAGAGCCAGCATCCGGACAGCCAGCACCGGCGGCCGACGACACGGCGCGACCCGCACGACGCCGTGTCCTCGCCACCTTCGGAGCGCTCCCCGCTGGGGCGGTCCTGGCCGCCGCCGGCACCGCCCACGCCGCCCCCGCCGAGCGAGGCAAGGGCAAGGGCAAAGGGAGAGGCGAGGGAAAGGGCGACTTCCGGCTCGGCATCGAGAACCTGCTGGATCCCGAGACGCTCGAGACCCTGCGCGGAGCGCGCGTCGGCCTGATCACCAATCCCACCGGCACCGACCGCGAGCTGCGCTCCACGATCGACCTGCTGGTCGCAGCGCAGGAAGGCGGCGGCTTCACGATGGCCGCGCTGTTCGGCCCCGAGCACGGGGTGCGCGGAGCGGAGCCGGCCGGCGGCTCCGTCGGCGACTACATCGATGAGAAGACCGGACTTCCCGTGCGCTCGCTGTACGGCGCGACGCAGAAGCCCACTCCGGAGATGCTCGCCGACGTCGACGTGCTGATCTTCGACATCCAGGACATCGGCACTCGCTTCTACACCTACATCTGGACCCTCTACTACGCCATGGAAGCCGCGGGCGAGAACGACAAGCGGTTCCTCGTGCTGGACCGCCCGAACCCGCTGGGCACCGACATCGAGGGCTTCGTGCTCGAGCCGGAGCTGTCGAGCTTCGTGGGGCTGCGCGAGATCCCGCAGACCCACGGCCTCACCGTGGGCGAGCTCGCCATGCTGTTCAACGGCGAGTTCCTCAGCGGTGCCACCAGCCTCGAGGTGATCGAGATGAGCGGCTACGACCCGGAGGATCCCGCCGCCGCGGATCTGCCCTGGGTGCTGCCCTCCCCGAACATCCCCACCCCGGACACCGCCGTGGTCTACGCCGGCACGGGCCTCATCGAATCGCTGAACATCTCCGAGGGCCGCGGCACCACCACCCCGTTCCTCTGGTTCGGCGCCCCGTTCATCGGGGAGGCGCAGATCGACGCCATCATCACCGACCTGCAGAGCGCGGAGCTCCCGGGCGTGCTGTACCGGCCGATGTTCACCACGCCCGCCTCCTCCAAGCACGCCGGCGAGTTCTGCGGTGGTCTGCAGCTGCACGTCACCGACGCCTCGGCGTACGAGCCGGTGCGCACCGGCATCCATGTGCTCGCCGCCCTGCTGCGCAATGTCGACGAGGTCGACTGGCGCGAGGGAGAGGACTGCCGCACCGAGGAGGACGTCTGCTGGATCGACAAGCTCTCCGGCACCAAGCGCACCCGCGCGATGCTCGAGGCTGGGGACAGCCCGGAATCGATCGTCGCCGCCTGGCGCCGCGAATCCCGCCGCTTCGACGCCACCACCCAGCGCTACCGTCGCTACTGAGCAGGAGCAGACCATGACCTCTCCCCATTCCCCTCTCAGCCGCCGCGCCTTCACCGCGGCCGCCCTTACCGGGGCAGGCGCCGCCGTCGCGCTGCCCGCCACCGCCCACGCCTCACCTGGGGGCGGCCGCGACGCCGCCCAGATCGACGAGCTCCTCGCCGACATGACCCTCGAGCAGAAGATCGGCCAGCTGTTCGTGGCCGTCGGCTATGGACCTACCGCCGATGCGCCGCATCCCTCCAATACGAGCTCCACGGGCGTGGACACCATCGCGGAGATCGTCCGCACCCACCACGTGGGCGGGCTGATCTACTTCGTCTGGAGCGAGAACCTCCAGGACATCGAACAGATCGCGACCCTCTCGAACGACGCCCAGGACGCCGCCCTCGACTCCGGCGGGATCCCGCTGATCATCAGCGCTGATGAGGAGCGCGGGGTGGTCTACCGACTGCCCGCCCCCGCGACACCGCTGCCCGGGCAGATGGCGCTCGGCGCCACCGGCTCCCGCGCCCACGCCCGCAAGGCCGGGGACATCGTCGGTGCGGAGATGCGTGCCGCGGGCCTCCACCAGGCCTTCTCCCCGGTGGTCGACGTCAACATCGAGGCACAGAACCCGGTGATCGGCGTCCGCTCCCTCGGCGCGGACCCCAGCGCGGTCGCCCGTCTCGCCGCCGCCCAGATCAAGGGCCTCCAGGGGGCGAACTGCTCCGCCGCGGCGAAGCACTTTCCCGGCCATGGCGACACCGCCACGGACTCCCATCTGGGACTGCCGGTCATCGACCACACCCGCGAGGAGCTCGACACCCTCGACCTGCCGCCCTTCGTCGCCGCGATCGCGGAGGGCGTGGACACCATCATGACCGCGCACATCGTGGTCCCGGTGCTGGATGACTCCGGGGTCCCGGCGACCCTCTCGCATCCGATCCTCACCGGTCTGCTGCGGGAGGAGCTCGGCTTCGAGGGGGTGATCGTCACCGACTCGCTCGCGATGGAGGGCGTGCGCACGATGTTCGGCGATGATCGGGTCCCGGTCGAGGCGATCCTCGCCGGCGCCGACCAGATGCTCATGCCGCCGGATCTCGTGGTCGCCATCGGCGGCGTGCGTGACGCGGTCGCGAACGGGGAGATCACCGAGGAGCGGCTGGATGAGTCGGTGCGGCGCATCCTGGCTCAGAAGCTGCGCCGCGGGCTCTTCGATCAGGTGCACGTGGACCCCGCGACCGCGGCCGACGCGATCGGGACCCCGCGCTCGGTGCGCACCGCCCAGAAGATCGCCGACGACGCCATCACGCTGATCACCGATGACGCCGGCGCGGTCCCGCTCGCCCGGGGTACGTCGGTGCTGGTCACCGGTGTGGGCGCCGCCGCGAAGATCGAGGTGGCCGCCCAGGCGCTCGAGGCGCACGGGCTGTCGGCGACCCCGCTGGCCGGTGCGACCCCGGAGCGGGCCGCCACCGCGGCGGCAGATGTCGATGTGGCGCTGGTGTTCACCTCGTCCTCCGGGTTCCGGACCCCCGCCTCCCAGGTGGCGATGGTGAGGGCGCTCGCCGAGACCGGCACGCCCGTCATCCACGTCTTGCTGCGCAACCCCTACGACGTGGTCCACGTCGGCGCAGTCGCCAGCTCGCTCGCCGCCTACGGGAACTCCGACTGCAACCTCGAGGCCGTCGCCGGAGCGCTCGCCGGGGATGTCAGCCTGCGCGGAACGCTCCCGGTCCCGATCCCCACGGCCGACGGCACGGGGGAGGCCTACCCGGTCGGGCACGGGCTGCGCTGAATCCAGGGTTCTCAGACCTCGACGCGGTATTCCAGTGCGAGGTCCGCAGCGTTGACCCCGCGGATGCCCCAGTTGACCTTCGGAGTCTCGGTCAGCGTGATCTCGACGCTGTGGGGATCGATGCCCACCGCCTCTTCCAAGTGGGAGAACAGCTCCTGGATCAGCACGCGTTTTGCGGCCTCGGAGCGACCTTCGAACAGCGAGATCTCGAGAATGGTGTAGTCCTCGCCGCGGTCCTCGGGGTAGACGAAGTCTGCGGGGTCGAGGGCGATGAAGCGGTGGAACCGCTTCTCGGCCGGGTAGTCGAGCGCCTGCATGACGGCGCCGTGGACCGCGTCGGAGATCGCTGCGCGTCGGCCGTCGAGAGAGGAGCGCAGGCCGTAGATGAGGACTTGTGCCATGGCTTCACTGTAGAAGGCGATCCTGGAGGTGGCTCGCCGTGCTCAGCGAAGCGCGGGCGGGGAATCTGCCGCGTCGTGTGCCCGGCTTTCAGCTGCCTCCCGAGCGAGGCGCCGCCGGCGGGCCCTCACCCAGCCCGTGGTGAACACCAGCCCGGCCACCACCATCACCGCCGTCATCAGCGCCATCACCACGGTGAAGGTCACCTGCAGGGTGACCAGCGAGAGCAGCGCGCTGGAGGTGATGATGCCCAGCGCATTCGCGGTGCGCAGCTGCGCGAACACCTCTGCGCGATGCTCGGGCGCGACCAGCTGGTCCAGCACCAGGGAGTAGTAGGTCGCCAGCGGAGCGAGCACCGCGCCGACCAGCAGTGCGCCGATCACCGTGGCGGCCACCGAGTTCCCGAAGCCGACGGCGGCCACGCCGAGCGCGGTGACCGCGAGCCAGGCGAGCACGGTGCGGCGCCGCGGCATCCGGTTGTGCACGCTCACCCAGATCCCGCCGACGATCGAGGACGCGCAGATCGCAACCGGGAACAGCACGCCCCAGGCCGCAGGCAGGCCGAAGGAGACCGCCATCGAGACCGCACCGATCTCGATCGCGGCGATTGCGGCGGCACTCGCCCCGCCGCACACCAGCCACAGCACGATCATCGGGGACAGGCGCAGCCGGGTCCTCCGGTGCTCGGGACCGGGTGCCGTGGCAGTGGCGATCCGCGGCAGCAGCACCATCGGCCCCATCCCCAGCACCACCATCGCCCAGGCCGCAGCCTGGGGTGAATAGCTGCCCAGCACTGCGGCGAGCACCGGGGAGGCCACGAAGGTGACCTCGTTGAGCGTGGCCGCGACGCCGAGCGCGCGCGGAAGCCGCCCCGCGGGCACCAGGTGGTTCAGCACCGCACGCAGATTCCCATAGGCGGCGCCGTTGACCAGGCCCGCGAGCGCCGCCCCTGCCACCACCAGCGCGAAGGGGGCATGGAGCCCCGCGAGCACCGCGATCCCGATCAGTGCGAGGGTGCGCAGCCCGATCAGCACCCGCAGGAAGGGGATCGGGGAGAAGCGTCGGCCCAGGCGCGTGATCGGCACCGCGCCGAGCACCTGCGCGATCGTCATCGCGAGCATCATCGCCGCACCGCTCGCGGCATCACCGGTCAGCGGCAGCGCGATCAACGAGAACGCGATCGGCGCCGCCGCCTGCGGCACCGCGAAGGATCCATAGGAGACGAACCAGCGCAGCAGCGCTCCGTCCGGCCGACGCACCGGGGTGCGCTGCACGGGGGCGACGGCAGTGCGTCCAGCCATGGGGGACCTCCTTCGAGGCGTCGATACGCAGGGGAGCAGGGGAGATGACCCCTCTGCGCAACATAATGCGCAACACCCCTGATGTGCAATATAGTTCCCGTCACCCTCGCTAGGATCGGACCTCCAGCACCATGAGGAGGACCGGATGAGCGGTGGGATGCGCCCTGCAGTCGTCGCGCAGCTCGGCGACCGGATCCGTGCCGCACGCCAGCAGCAGGACCTCAGTGTCGGCGCCCTCGCCGAGCTCAGCGAGGTCAGCCGCCGCATGCTCACCCAGATCGAGCTCGGCCAGGCGAACCCCTCGGTCGCGACCCTGGACCGCATCGCCGCCGGGCTCGGCACCACCTTCGCCGCCCTGATGGGAGTGGGGGCGGACGATGCCCCGGAGGGGGTCGAGGTCTGGTCCACCGACACGGGCAGCTGGGCGGTGCTGCTGGACGCCGTGGACACCGAGGCGCTCTCGGTCGAGACCTGGAAATGGAAGCTGCTGGGGGAGGACATCTACGAGGGCGGCGCAGGCATCCCGCTCCCCGGCCTGATGCACCATGTCATCGAGGGAGCGCTCGAGATCGACACCGGAGACGACGTCCAGGTCGTCGAGGCCGGCGGCTCCGGCCGGATCGCCACCGGCGGCGCCTACCGCTACCGGGCCCACGAGGGTCAGGCGGCGGTCTTCTTCAGCATCGCCCTGCTCGCACGCCGTCAGTAGGGTGGAGCGCACGCCGCAAGCTCTCGAGCTGGCTCGGGTGGGTCAGGGATTCTGCAGAACCCCTGACGGGGCGGGGTCGCACCCTGCACACTGAGTGCCATGGAACCCACAGATCCGCTCCGCTGCGCCTGGCGCGAGGCGATCGATGACCAGGAGCTCTCAGCGCTGCATTCCGCAGCCTTCGACCTCGAGGGCGGAGTCCAGCCGTGGAGCGAGCGGCTCGAGCGCTACTCGCTGGGCTGGATCACGGCACGGCGCGGCGAGACCCTGATCGGCTTCTGCAATGTGATCACCGACGGGGGCCGTCATGCCTTCCTGCTCGACGTGGTGGTCCACCCCGACCACCAGGGCACCGGGATCGGGCGCTCCCTGGTCCTGCACGCGATCGAGGAATGCCGCTCCACCCCGGTGCAGTGGCTGCACGTCGACTTCGAGGCCGACCTCGGCGACTTCTACATGGCCGACGGGCTCTTCCGGCGCACGACGGCCGGGATCCTGAAGCTCTGAACGCGGCGCCGCGTGGATCTGGGACTACGCTTACCGCATGACCACCCCCACCCGCCGCCTCGGCTCCTTGACCGTCTCCGCCCTGGGCCTCGGTGCCATGCCGCTGTCAATGGGCCGCGGTGAGCCCGCCCCACACGACCGTGCCATGGCCACCCTCCACGCCGCCCTCGACGCCGGCGTGACCCTGCTCGACACCGCTGACATCTACGCCCCCACCTGGGACACCATGGGGCACAACGAGAAGCTCGTCGGCGAGGCGCTGCGCAGCTGGCAGGGCGATCGCTCGAACATCGTCGTCGCCACCAAGGGCGGCATCACCCGCTCCGCGGAGGGTGGGGGTCGCGACGGCTCTGCCGCCTATCTCCGCTCGGCGCTCGAGAAGTCGCTGGCGAAGCTCGGCACGGACACGATCGACCTGTACTACTGGCACCGCCCCGACCGCAGCATCCGCTACGCGGACGGCGTCGAGGTGCTCGCCGCCTTCCAGCAGGAGGGTCTGATCCGGGAGATCGGCATCTCCAATGCGAACGTCGAGGAGATCGACGTGGCCCGCGACGTGCTCGGCGAGGGAGGGCTCGCCGCGGTGCAGAACGAGTTCTCGCCGACGTTCTTCCACACCAGCCGGAACGAGCTGCGCCACTGCGGCGAGCACGGCATCGCCTTCGTCCCCTGGTCGCCGCTGGGCGGCACCGGCGGCGGCGCCGGCGCGGTGGGCGAGCGGTTCCCGCAGATCCAGGGCATCGCCGAGGCGCACGGGGCCAGCCCGCAGCAGGTCGTCCTCGCCTGGGAGCTGTCCCTCGGCGAGCACGTGATCCTGATCCCGGGAGCCAGCCGCCCGGAGTCGATCACCGACTCCGCACGCGCCATGAACCTCGAGCTCAGCACCGAGGAGCTCGAGCAGCTCAACCAGATCATCGCCTGAGCTGAGCGTGCTCGGTGGCTGAGCGCTGCGCCTCTGTTCCGTTGCCACACCTGGAGCAGAGGCGTACCGTGGCCGCGTCCAGGACAGGAAGAGAGACGGCATGCGCACCACGCCTGCAGGAAGCGGGGCGGCCCACGAGGCCTGCTCGGCGTGAGCCGGCGTGCTCGCACGCCAGTCACCGCTGACCGTCATCTCCCGCGCCGGGACCCCGCTACCGGGGTGATCCCGTGCGCTCTTCGTGAGGACCCCATGCTCCCTCTGATCGCTTCCCAGATCCGCTCCAGCTTCGTCAACGCCACCAAAGGCGACGCTACTCGGGCCGAGCTGCCCGACCTCTCCACCGTGCGCTGGGAGGCCGTCGACTACCTCGGCTGGCAGGACGCCCGCAAACCGCAGCTGCACTATGTCGTGCTCGAGGTGGAGGCCGAGCCCGTCGGCCTGCTGCTGCGCGGCACCGGCCGCCCGCCGAGCCGCAAGATGCTCTGCGCCTGGTGCGAGGACGTCGTCGACGGCGTTCACGCGGCCTCGTTCGTGGCGCCCCTGGCAGGAGCCTCCGGCCGTCGCGGCAACACCATCGGTACCGCGATCTGCGCCGACTTCCGTTGCTCCCGCAATGTGCGCCGCGCCCCGGCGGCGTTCGAGCTGCGCACCGAGGACCCGGCAGTGCTCGCCTTCCATCGCGAGCAGCGCATCGCGGGCCTGCAGGAGCGCAGCGCAGGCTTCGCCCGCGCGGTCATGCGCGGCTGACCGCCCGCGCATCAGTCCAGGCGCACCACGACGTCCGCCCGGTCGCGGGTTGCCGCGATCAGGCGGGCGTTGTCCTCGTCGGGCCCGAGCGCCCACTCCCGGGCCGCTGCGACTGATTTCCCGAAGCGCTCATGCCGGGCGATCAGCCACTGGTGCCGCAGCTCCTCGGGCGCCTCGACGAACCACCGTGCATCCAGCATCCCGCGCACCTGCGCGAATGCTCCGAGCTCGGTCAGCAGGTAATTC
>NZ_JBQSWK010000049.1:0-20061 GCF_052377065.1 Brachybacterium sp. AOP42-C2-15 | reverse complement strand
GCTGAGCGGTCATGCCCATCCTTCGAAGTAGTCACCAACGTCCACGAACAGCGCGGACCGCGACGTCGGCACCTGCCGGACGTCCCTCGCCCTCAACAGGACTCCTTCGAAGATTACGATTCAACTACCGCGAAGACCAGGACTTTCGTCCGTAGTCAGCGACGTCACACGGGTGCCCAGAAAGTCCTTCGGCGCCGCGTCCAGGACCCGGACATGATCAGGAACTCGGGAGTGTGGTCGCTGCGCGGGCAATGCTCCCCGCTGACGATGCCCCATGGCCGAGGGAGCTGCCGCGTCGGGGTTCGCCCGGGCGGCAGGAACCGGTCCGGCCTCAGCCCGCGGATTCCAGCCCTTCCCAGACGCCGAAGAGCGCGAATCCCGCAGCGCGGGCGAGCGCCGCGGAGGCGGTGTTCTCCAGCTGGCAGCGGTACTGCGGCTCGTAGCCCCGGGCCAGCGCGGCAGCGCTGATCGCGCGGACGGTCGCGCGGCCCAGACCGCGACCGCGGAACTCCGGCAGCGTGATCACTCCGAGGTCGGCCAGCAGGGTGTCGCCCCACGGGTACATGCTCGCGGCAGAGACCAGACTGTCGCCGCTGAACGTGCCGACCACGAGCCAGTGATCGAGCTCGACGAAGGCCTCATCCAGGTCGCCCTCGGGCGCCTGGGCCGTGAACTCCGCGAATGCAGCAGTATCGGCCTCCGTCAGCTGACGGGTGGCGCCCTCCCACGACTCCTCGCGCAGCGCGGTCTGCTCGGTCAGTGGCAGATAGAACAGGTAGTCCGGATCGGCGAGCACCATCGCGGCGCGGTCGAGGCGGGCGCTCAGCTCCGTACGCTCGATGCGGTCGGTCGCGGAGAGCCCGAGCTCGTCCGCTCGGGCCGGCGAGAGGGAGAGCACCGTGGCCTCACCCTCGACGCGCAGCAGCGAGACCGAACGGAGGCCGGTCAACGCAGGGTCGAGGACGACCAGCACCTCCCCCTCGGAGCAGGGATCGAGGGCGGCCGGGATCCGCTGGCTGGACACGAGGGAGGAGAACACAGCGACGACCCTTCGGGCGGAAGACGGCAGGATTCTCGGAACCTACCGGAGTCCGTTCCCGACCTGCGAGTTCTTTTCGCGGCGCTTCGTGGGCACTGCACGCCGAGGGCACAGCATGCCGGGTGCACTGCCCGCCGGGGGGCGCTGCGGCCCCTCAGCCGTGGCTCAGAGGCTCACCAGAGTGACCAGCACGAAGGCGGCAACGAGCGCCGCCACGACCCCCACGCTGCTGCGCCAGGTGGTGGGCTGATCACCCGCATCCGAGCTTCCGGGGACCGCCTGGATCTGTCCGGTCTCAGTGGCAGCCTTCAGCTCGTTGCCGACGGTGAGGTCATGACGCGACTCCATAGTGGGTCCCTCCTTCTCGATGTGGTGGGAGCACGGCGCTCAGGGTTGAGTACCGCCTGATCAGACACTGTTTCCATGCATCTTCTATGCTCGCGACAAGAGTAGGGCCGCGAGGGTTCTCGCGAAAGGGCCGACGGGCATGCGTCGGGCGAATCACACCGGCGGATCCGCCGCCCCCACGGCCCCCGCTACGCTCGGCTCCCGCAGCATGCCCTCACCCTCGGAAGTGCTCCCCTCCCGTCGGCCGAATCCGCCGCCCCGGGGAGCCGGGAAAGGACCCGTCATGACCACCCTGACCGACGCGATGACCGCCACCCTGGACAGCTACGGCGCCTGGCAGGAACCCCTGTTCGAGGACCTCCACCGCCACCCCGAGCTCTCCATGCTCGAGGCCCGCACCCGCGGAATCGTCGCCGCGCAGCTGACCGAGTACGGGTACGAGGTCCAGCAGATCGGCGGCGGCGTGGTGGGGGTGCTCTCGCGCGGCGAAGGCCCCACGATCCTGATGCGCGCGGACGTGGATGGCCTGCCGGTCCAGGAGGCCTCCGGCCTGCCCTACGCCTCCGAGCACACCCAGGCCGACGCCGCCGGGCAGATCCAGTCCACGATGCATGCCTGCGGGCACGACTTCCACGTGGTCGCGGGCCTTGGCGCCGCGAAGCTGCTGGCCGATCACCGCGAGGACTGGACAGGCACCTACATCGCCCTGTTCCAGCCGGGCGAGGAGATCGCGGCCGGGGCCCGCTCGATGGTCGAGGACGGCCTGATCGACAAGGTGCCCGCACCGGATGTATGCCTGGGCCAGCACGTGCTCACCTCCCCTGCGGCGGGGAAGGTCGCCGTGGCGCCGGGACCGGTGCTGAGCTCCTCGGTGTCGATGCGGGTGCTCGTGCACGGCGCGGGATCGCACGGTTCGATGCCGCATCTGGGCGTTGACCCGGTGGTGCTCGCCGCCGCGATCGTCACCCGGATCCAGACCCTGGTCGCGAGAGAGATCGCCCCCGGCGACTTCGGGGTGGTCACCGTCGGCGCGCTGCACGCCGGGACCAGCGCGAACATCATCCCGGACCGGGCCGAGCTGGCATTGAACTTCCGTGCCTACAGCGACCAGGTCCTCGATCATCTGGTCGGCGGGGTGGAGCGGATGGTGCGCGCCGAGTGCGAGGCGGCCCGCTCCCCGAAGGAGCCCGAGTTCGAGCTGTTCAACCGCTACCCCGTCACGGACAACGACCCGCAGGTCGCCGAGCGGGTGCGGGAAGCGTTCGTGGGCCAGTTCGGGCCGGAGCGCGTGGAGCACATGGACCCGGTCACCGCCTCCGAGGACTTCTCCGGCATCCCTGCCGCCTTCGGGGTCCCGTACTGCTACTGGGGCACCGGCGCGTACGCCGAGGGACGGGTCGCCGCCCCGAACCACTCCCCGCTGTGGGCCCCGGACATGCAGCCGACGCTGCGCATGGGCACCGAGGCCGCGGCGAGCGCGGCGTTCGCGCTTCTGGGTTCCGCGAGGTGACGGACGGGCCGTCGGCGGCACTCCTGCCGTCGGCGGCCCGTCTCCCCTTGCACGTCCCGGGCGCGGGAGGCCTCAGCTGCTGAACGCGGCGAACTTGGCGGTGATCGCCTCGTCGTTCCAGCCCCACACGTCATCGCCCCGCAGCACCGCATCGGCGCCGCCGTCGGTGTAGAAGGTCTGGCCGCAGCAGTGGGAGTTCTCCACCGACGTCAGCCAGATCAGCAGGCGGGCCACGCTCTCGGCGTCCTGGTGACCGTTCAGCGGCATCGGCACCACCATGTCCAGGAACGCGGCGTACTGCGGATCCGCCAGCATGTCGTGGGTCATCGGCGTGATCACGATGCCGGGGGCGACGGCGTTCAGGGGGATGCCGGCGCCGGCCCAGGCCGCCCCGGGCGCTTCACGGCGCACCCAGCGGGAGATCGCCCGCTTCGAGGAGGCGTAGATGAGGTTCCCGGTGAGCGGATCAGCGGCCAGCTCCTCGGCCCGGGCGAGCGCGGCGGCCTCGTCGTCCGCCAGGAAGGCGTCCAGCAGCTGCGGGTCCAGCGGCTGCAGGGAGGACATCGAGGAGACCAGCGCGACCCGCGGCGCCTCGGACCGGGCCAGCGCCGGCTGCAGCGCCTGGAGGAACTCCGTCATCCCGAAGTAGTTCACCGCGGCAGTGACGGGCTTCGGCAGTGCGAGGCCGGCCGACGGGATCACCGCGTCGACCCTTCCGCCTGCCGCCTCGAGCGCCTGGCGTGCGCCCTCGGTCCGGCCGGACGGGGTGGAGAGGTCTGCGGAGACCTCGACGCCCTGCAGGTCGACGCCGACGACCGTATGGCCCTGCTCGCGCAGCAGCTCGGCAGTCTTCGCCCCGATGCCCGAGGCGGCGCCGGTGATGATGTAGGTACGGGTCATGACAGACCTCCTGTGAGTGCACCGCATCGAGCAGTGCTCGTACCTCGAAGCTATCCCCGCACAGGCGCGAGTTCGAGGGCACAAGGTCACTGCTCCGCCGGTCCGGGCGCCCACCGCCAACGCGTACTCTGACCTGCGTGATCGATCCCGAGTGGTGGCAGCTGGGCCTGGCTGCGCTGGCCGTCCTGGCCGGTGCGGTGGCGGTGCGCACCACCGGGATGGGCTTCGCGCTGCTCTCCTCCCCGTTCCTGGTGATGGCGCTGGGCCCCTTCGAGGGAATCCTGGTCACCAACGTGTGCGGGATCGTCGCGGCGCTGCTGAACCTCGCCGTGGTCCACGCGGACCTGGACTGGAAGCGTGCGGCCCGCGTGGTGCCGGCAGGGATCGTCGGCACGATCCCCGGCGCGCTGCTGGTGCTGTGGCTGCCTCCCGCGGTGCTCGCGGTCGCGATCAGCCTGCTGGTGATCGTGGGCCTGCTGTTCACCGTCGGGTCGCGGTCGCTGCAGGTGCCGAACTCCCTCTGGACGGGTGCCGGCGGCGGGTTCGCCTCGGGCCTGATGAACGTGACCGCCGGGGTGGGCGGGCCGGGACTGGTGGTCTACGCGCTGGCCACCCAATGGGAGCATCGCAGCTTCGCCGCCACCGCCCAGCTGCACTTCGCGGTGCTCGGCGTGGCCGCCCTGCTCGCGAAATGGTCACTGCCCACGCTGCCGATCGCCGGATGGGCGGTGCTGATGGGGCTGCTCGCGGTCGGGCTGCTCGGCGGGAATGTGCTGGCCCGCTGGGTGCACGGCGCCCGGGCGATGCGCTGGGTGATCGTGATCGCGATGCTCGGAGCGCTGCTCTCGCTCGTCCAGGGGCTCGTGCGGCTCTGACCCTATGGCGCTGATCCCCCAGCGCTGATCTTCTGACGTCGGCCCTTTCCCTCTGGCCCCCGATGGATTGCCTGTCAGAGCCAACGGTGGTGCGCACCGGTCACGAGGCGGGCAGCGGCGGGGTCCCCCGCTGCCGGACCGTCGGCCCCCACCGTCGATCCAGCAGCTCCCGCCCTGCGTGAGCCTCGTGCCGGTGCCTCTCCCCCTCGGAGAGTCCCGCACCAACCACCTGAAACCTAGGGCTGATCCGCCAGAAGCGCGATGGGGTGAACTCCCTGGGCAGAAGTCCCCGGGGACAACTCCCCATGCAGGTCACGGCCTGGGCCGCCGGTCCGCGGGGTCTGAGGGCAGCGGATCGGTCCGGGACGGGCACTGCCCCGGGCCCATGGCGGCACGGCGCGGCGAGGACTACACTCCGAGCCCCCGGCAGTGATGCTCGTGGAGGCCCCCTGCCGCCGAGGACGCGACGCTCCACGGCCACCGAGGAGGCACCGGTGCGACCACTGGTGATCACCCAGAACATCACCGTCGACGGCTCCATCGAGATGCTCGACGACTGGTTCGACCCCACCGACTCCCCACCCGACCAGCAACAGCTCCTGCAGCGCGACAGCGCCGCCTGCGACGCGATCCTGCTCGGCCGGCAGACCTTCGAGGACTTCCGCGGCTTCTGGCCGGTCCAGGAGAACGACACCACCGGCATCACCGACGAACTGAACGCCCTGGAGAAGTACGTCGTCACCTCCACCATGACCGACCCTGCCTGGCAGCACTCCACGCTCCTGACCGGCGATCCCGTCGCCGCGGTGCGGGAGCTCAAGGAGCAGGACGGCGCGGAGATCTCCCTGACCGGCTCCATCACTCTGTGCCACCCCCTGATCCAGGCCGGGCTGGTGGATGAGTACCGGCTGTGGACCTACCCCTATGTGCAGGGCCGCGGCCGCCGTCTGTTCCCGAGCGGTGTCCAGGAGCGGCTCGAGCTGCGTGAGCACCACGCCTTCTCCTCCGGCGTCACCTACACCCGCTGGACACCGCGGAAGGGCTGACCTGGCCATCGACCCCGCCGCCTCCGCTGAGGAGCACGAACCAGCCTGCCCAGGCGTAGGAACTGTGCGCCATGGCGATCGATGGTGCGCACTTCCTACGCCTCGGTTCACCAGAGCCAGTGCCTCAGTCGCTCACCAGAGCCAGTGCCTCAGTGGCTCACCAGAGCCAGTGCCTCAGTGGCTCACCAGAGCCAGTGCCTCAGTGGCTCACCAGGGCCAGCCTCAATGGTTCACCAGCGACCCAGCCTCAGTGCCGCCCGGCGTCGGAGCGCAGGGCGAAGGTGCCCTGGGCGCGGCGGCGGCCCAGCACGGGGTGGTCGGGGACCACGGCATCGAGGAAGCGGTAACCGGTGCGGGTGTAGGCGGCGCGCAGGTCTCCGTCGTCGGCCGCGGTGGTGAGGGAGCGCCACCAGTCCAGGATGTCTCCCCAGCCGGGGGCGGCGAGGGAGCCGCCGAACTGCTGGACCGCGAGCGCCGAGCACAGGGAGCCGAACTTCAGCCGCTCCTCGAGCGGCCAGCCGGCCAGGGTGCCCAGCACCAGCGACGCGGCGAACACATCCCCTGCGCCGGTGGTGTCGATCGCCGTGACCGGGACGGCCGGGCAGTACGCCTCCTCCCCGGTGGCGGAGTCGATCGCGTAGGAGCCGTGGGCGCCGTCGGTCACCACCGCGAGCGGCACCTTCTCGGCGAGCGCGCGCACTGCCTTGTCGGGGCTGTCGGTGCGGGTGTAGGCCATCGCCTCGAGCGCATTGGGGGTGAAGGCGTGGCAGTGGGCGAGCGGAGCGAGGTCGGCCACGTCCCAGCGGCCAGTCTCGTCGAAGCCGATGTCAGCGAAGATCTTCGAGCCGCGCTGGGCGAGCTGCGCCCACCAGGAGGTCTCCCCCGCGAGGTCCACCACGGCGGCGCGGGCATCCGGCGCGCCGGCGATCAGGGTCGACAGCGGCTCGGGCAGCTCGTGGCCGTGGGTGGCCATGGCGCGGTCCCCGTCGGCCGCGATCGAGACGGTCAGCGCGGAGTGGAAGTCGGTGAAGCGGCGGGAGGCGGAGAGGTCGATGCCCTCCTCGCTCTCCATCGTGTGCCACATCCAGTCGGCGTAGGCGTCGTCCCCGAAGCCCGCGACCAGCCCGGTGCGCAGGCCCAGGCGGGCGGCGGCGGTGGCGAGGTTCGCGATCCCGCCGGGGCTCGAGCCCATGCCCTTGCTCCACAGCTCCTCGCCGGGCTGGGGAAGGCGATCCATGCCGGTGAAGACGATGTCGAAGAAGACGGTGCCCGAGAGCAGCACGTCCAGCGGCGGGTCCTCGGGGGTGCGCTGGGCGGCCAGCGGGTCCCAGTCGTCGCGCTCGGCGGCCTCGGGCGGGGCGGGAGTGGACGCACCGGCAGGGTGCTCGTGATCGGCCGGGCGGCCGGGGGTGGGGCCGGGGGTGGCGGGATCGGCGGTCAGAGCGGAGTGGGAGAGCAGAGCGGGATCGGCGGGGAAGGTGGGATCGTCGGTCGTCACTGAGCAGCTCCTTCGAGCATTCCGCGGATGAAGTGGCGTTGCAGGAACAGGAAGAGGATCACGGTGGGCAGGGCCACGATCACGGCGCCCGCCGCGAGCAGCGCGGTCTCGGCCGTGTACTGGCCCTGGAAGTTCGCCAGGCCCAGCGGGGCCGTGCGCAGCCGACCGCCGGGCGCCATGATCAGGGCGATCAGGAACTCGTTCCAGGTCCACATGAACACCAGCACCAGCATGGTGAGGATCGCGGGCCGGGCGGCGGGTGCCATGATCCGGGTCAGGGCGCGCATCGGACCGGCGCCGTCGAGCGCTGCGGCCTCCAGCAGGCTCACCGGCATCGCCCGGAACTGGGCCCGCATCCAGAAGGTGCCGAAGGCGACGGACTGGGCGACCTGAGGCATCGCGATCGCGAGATAGGTGTCGGTCAGGCCCAGGCTGCGCAGGTCGAAGAACAGCGGGATGATCGTCGCCTCGGCGGGGATCATCAGCCCCAGCAGGAACAGGTAGAACAGCGCCGTGGACCCGCGGAACTTCATGGTGCCGAAGGCGTAGCCGGCCAGCACCGACAGCACGATGGACAGGGTCATCACGATCGCGGCGACCACCACCGAGTTCCCGAGCGAGCGACCGAATCCGCCGATGGTCCAGGCCTTGGCGAAGTTGGACAGGTGCAGCCCGCCGCTCTCCCCCAGCGGGGCGGAGACGGAGGTGGCGAGGATCGTGAGCACCGGGATCAGGGCGAAGGCGGCGAAGCCCAGCAGGATCACGTAGTTCATCGACGTCTCGGCGCGGGAGACCCTCATGACTCACGCTCCCCGATCCGCGTGACGCCCACGTTGATCGCGAAGATCAGAATCGTCAGCACGATCGCGACCGCGGAGGCGGAGCCCACCTCACGCAGGTCGAAGGCGCGCAGGTACACCTCGTAGCTGGGCACGGTGGTGGAGTTGCCGGGCCCGCCGGAGGTGGTCATATAGACCAGATCGAAGGTCTTCAGCGCCGCGATGATGGTCAGCACCAGCGCGACGGTGATCTCGCCGCGCACCGCGGGCAGGGTGATCGCGAAGAACTCCTGCACCGGCCCTGCGCCGTCCAGCCGTGCGGCTTCGAACAGCTCCTTGGGGATGCGGCCCATGCCGGCGAGCAGCAGCAGCATCACCAGCCCCATCTCGACCCAGGTGCCGATGAACCCCACCGCGGGCAGGGCGGTGCCGGGATCGCCCAGCCAGCCGCGGGTCAGAGCGTCCAGGCCGACGGTGCGCAGCATGTCGTTCAGCAGCCCGTGCGGGGAGTAGATCTGCCTCCAGGCGACGGCGACCACCACCAGCGCGATCACCTGCGGCAGGAAGATCACGGTGCGGAAGAAGCCCATCCCCCGCACCTGCCCACGGCGCAGGATCGCGGCCAGCACCAGGCCCACCACCACCGGGATCACCGAATAGAAGACGATCAGCAGCAGCGCGTTACCGATCGCGGCACGGAAGTCCGCATCCCCGGCGAGATCCGCATAGTTCTGCAGTCCCACGAAGGTGGAGGGGCCGAAACCCTTCCACTCGAACAGCGAGAACTGCGCGGCCCGTCCCAGCGGGTACAGCGCGAACGCGCCGTAGACCAGCAGCGCCGGCAGGAGGAACAGATACGGGGTGGCCTGCGAGCGGGCCACCGCGGAGGGCCTGGCCCGGCGCCTGCGCGGCGGACCGTCGGCCCGCGCGCGGTCCGGACCTGCTCGGCGCCCGCCCGTCGGCCCACCGGGTGCTGCGGCGGACGCTGCGCCGGGCGGGGTCGCGGAGCGGGCGGGGGTCATCGGGTCAGGATCCCTCGGAGAACGCGGCGTAGTCCTCCTGCAGGGCTCCGGCAGCACCGGCCGCGTCGGTCTGGCCACCGATCAGCTCCTGCAGGGTGGCGCCGGCGGTGTCGGCGAAGGAGGGGGTCGCGTAGTCGAGGTAGGGCAGGAGGGTGCCCTCGGTGGAGACCGCGTCGAACGCCTCGTAGATGTCCTTGTTCACGCCCGAGGCGGGAGCGAGCTCCGCGGTGCGGTTCACCGGCATGCCGCCGTTCTCGGCGATCATCGCCATCGCGTCGTCGCTGGTGATGAAGTCGATGAACGCGGCGGCCGCGGCAGGGTTCTTCGCGGCGGCTGGGACCGAGAAGGGGATGCCGGTGCCGCCGGTGGTGGCGACCTTCCCGTCGACCCCGACCGGCGGGGCCATGAAGCGCAGGTCCTCGCCCATCACGGCCTCCATGTCGGGGCCCAGCCAGGAACCGCCGATCAGCAGCACTCCCTTGCCCTCGGTGAACAGCGGCCAGGCATCGTCGTAGGCGAGGCCGTTCGGGGAGTCGCCGAGCGCACCGCTGGCACCCCAGTCGCCGAGCTGGGTGAGAGCGGCGAGGTTGTCGTCGGTGGTCCAGTCCGCGCCGGAGTTGCCCATGCCGAGGGTGACGATGGTCTGCGCGTCCACGAAGTTCGCCTGGAGCGGCCCGAAGACGTGCAGGGCCGGCCACTGGTCGAGGTTGCCGAGCATGATCGGCTGCTCGCCCGCCGCGGCGGCGGACTCGACGAGGGAGAAGACCTCGTCCCAGGTGGTCGGTGCCTTCAGGCTGAGCGCGTCGAGCTTCTTCTGGGAGTAGTAGATGCCGCACACCTCGCCGGTCTGGGCGAGGCCGTAGAGGGAGCCCTCGCCGAAGGTGACGCCGTCGCTCGAGTAGCTCATCTTGCCCAGCACGCTGGGGGCGAAGCGCTCCTCCCAGCCGTAGGCCTCGGCGTAGCCGGTGAGGTCGGTGAGCAGGCCGTCGGCCACGAAGGTCCCCATGTCGCCGCGGGCGTTGTTGACCTGCAGAACGTCAGGCACGTCGTTGCCGGACAGGGCCAGGCCCGTCTGCTGCTGGAGATCGTCGAAGGACTGTGACTGCCGCTCGACGGTGACGTTCGGGTACTTTTCCTTGAACGCACCCAGCAGCGCCTCGATCGCGTCGTTCTGCGCGCCGCGCACCTCCTGGTCCCACACCACCAGCGTGATGTCCCCGAGGGCGGCGATGTCCGTCTCGACCTCGTCAGCCTTCGGGGCGGGCGCCGCACCCTCACCCTCCGGGGAGTCCGAGCCGGGAGCGCAGGCGGCCAGCAGGCCGAGACCGCCCAGTGATGCTCCTGCAGAAAGGAAGTGTCGACGTCGCATGGTCTCCTCCAGAGATGCTCGCGCGGCCCGACACCCGTGCGGGCTGCGATCGAACCAGCGATTTCGCCGGTCACGACCTCCATGATCGCACCACGGCGGTGCTAGCGTGCGATGACATGAAGCTCGCCATCCTGGGCGGCGGAGGATTCCGCGTCCCCCTCGTGTACGAGGCGGTCGCCACCGCCGCCACCGGCCTGACCGTCGACGAGGTCGCCCTGTACGACGTGGACTCCGCACGCCTGCGGACCATCACCGCCGTGATCGAGGGCGTGGGCGCGCAGCTGACCGCCGACGGGCGCGCGACGACCCTGCCCCGCCTCACCGCCACCACCGACCTGCGCGAGGCCGTGACCGGCGCGGACTTCGTGTTCAGCGCGATCCGGGTGGGCGGCGCGGAGGCCCGCACCGTCGACGAGCGGGTCGCCCTGGGGCTCGGCCTGCTGGGCCAGGAGACCATCGGCCCCGGCGGCCTCGCCTACGCCCTGCGCACGATCCCCGTCGCCCTCGAGGCAGCCCGCGTGATCGCCGACGTCGCACCGGGCGCCTGGGTCATCAACTTCACCAACCCTGCGGGGATCGTCACCGAGGCGATGCGCACTGTGCTCGGGGACAAGGTGGTGGGCATCTGCGATACCCCCATCGGTCTGGTGCGCCGCGTGGGCCGCCTGCTGGACGTGGACCTGGTGGCCGGCGAGCGCGGCGCGGACGGCCGCGGGGCCGACGGCACCGTGGCGAGCTTCGACTACGTGGGGCTGAACCACCTGGGCTGGCTGCGCTCGGTGACCATCGACGGCGAGGACCGCCTGCCCGGTCTGCTCGCCGACGACGCCGCCCTCGAGGAGATCGAGGAGGCGCGGCTGATCGGCAAGGACTGGGTGCGGGCCGACGGCGCGCTGCCCAACGAGTACCTCTTCTACTACCTGCACACCGCTGAAGCGATCTCGCGGATCACCGGCGCTGCGACCACCCGCGGGGAGTTCCTCGCCGCGCAGCAGGGCGACTTCTACCTCGGCGCCGCCGAGTCCTGCTGCACCTCACCGTTGGACCTGTGGCGCTCGACGCTGCACGAGCGGGAGGCGACCTATATGGCCGAGTCCCGCGACGAGGAGCGCCGCGAGGAGGACATCGCCGGCGGCGGCTACCAGGAGGTGGCGCTGCGACTGATGACCGCACTCGCCACCGGCACCCCCGAACGGATGATCCTCGACGTGGGCAATGCCCCGGCCGGCAGCGACGCCCCGCCCGCGCAGCGGATCGTCCCGGAGCTCACGGCCGACGCCGTGCTCGAGGTGCTGTGCGTGGTCGACGGGGACGGCGTGCACCCGCAGCCCGTCGCCCCGGTGGAGCTGGGGCGGCTGGGGATGATGAGCACCCTGCGCGCCGCCGAGCGGAAGATTCTCGAGGCGGCGGTGACCGGCTCCCGCGAGGCGGCATGGCAGGGCCTCTCGATGCATCCCCTGGTCAGCTCACCGGAGCTGGGCCGGAGGCTGCTCGAGGGCTACGTGGCCGGGCACCCGGAGATCGCGGCGCTGCTCGGAGAGAGCTGAGCGCAGCTGCTGCGCCCGGGTGCCCCGGTGCCCGGATGCCCTGGCGCCCCTGAGCCCTGGTGACCCGGGCACAGGGGCTCAGGGACTCCGGGACTCAGGAGCGCTCATTGGCTCAGGGGCTCAGTGACTCAAAAGGGCTCAGAGGCTCAGAACCCCGGGTTCGCGGGGTCCGCGCCGATCCGGCCGTCGGCCCGATCCAGGGCGTTGATCCGATCGATCTCCTCGGCCGTCAGCTCGATCCCCGCTGCGGCGAGGTTCGAGATGATGCGCTCAGGGGTCACGGTCTTGGGGATCACCACGTTGCCGATGGCGAGGTGCCAGGCGATGATCACCTGGCCAGCGTCGACGTGGTGAGCGGCGGCGATCTCGGTGATCACCGGGTTCTGCAGGATGTCGCCGCCCTGGCCCAGCGGGGACCAGGCTTCGGTGAGGATCCCCTTCTCGGCATGGTGGGCGCGCAGCTCGGCCTGCTGGAACTCGGGATGCAGCTCGATCTGATGCATCACGGGCACCACGCCGGTCTCGGCGATGATCTCCTCGAGCTGCTCGATCGGGAAGTTGGAGACGCCGATGGACTTCGCCTTCCCCTCCTTCTGCAGCTCGATCAGCGCCTTCCAGGACTCCACGTACTTCCCGCGCTGCGGGCTCGCCCAGTGGATGAGGTAGAGATCGACGTAGTCCATCTCGAGCGCATCGAGGGAGGTCTGCAGCGCCTGCTTCGCGGAGTCGAAGCCCTGATCGCCGTTGGCGAGCTTGGTGGTGATGAACAGCTCCTCGCGCGGCACACCCGAGGCCTTCACGGCACGGCCCACACCGCCCTCGTTCCGGTACCCGGCGGCGGTGTCGATGTGGCGGTATCCCGCCTCGATCGCCTGACGGACCACGTCCGCCGCGACCTCGTCCTCGACCTGCCAGACGCCATAGCCGAGCTGGGGGACGGATGAGCCGTCATGGAAGGGCAGAGCGGGAATCGTGGTCATGCGAAGCCTCCTGGGGATGCGGTTGCCGGATGATCCTATAGCTTCGCTTCCCGGTGCCGCGGCGTCTTCGCTTGCTGCCGCTGCCGTGCTTTCCCGCGCGGTCCCGCGCGGTCCGGAGCGGCCGGCAGCGCACCCGCTACCGTGGCCTCCGTGACCCTCACCCTGGCGTTGACCCTGATCAGCCTGGTGCTCCTCTGCGCGATGATCCAGCGCGTGGCCGGGATGGGGCTGGGCATCGTGTTCGCCCCGTACGCCGTGGTGCTGATCGGTGCGCACGAGGGCATCATGCTGGCGAACTTCCTGGGCGGGCTCATGCCGATCGTGATGCTGCCGCGGATCTGGTCCCAGATCGAGTGGCGCAAGGTGCTCTGGCTGGGACTGCCCGCGATCGCGGTGATGCCGGGCGCGGCGTGGCTCTCCTCGATCTCCCCGCCCGCTCCGCTGTACCTGGTGGTGGCGCTGCTGGTGCTGCTGAGCCTGGTGATCTCGGTACTGCTGGCCCGCGTGGACACCACCGTGGACGGGCACACCGCCCAGGTCGTCACCGGGGTGGGGATCGGGCTGGGCACCGTGCTCGGCGGCGTCGGCGGACCGGCCGCGACCGTCTACGCGGTGCTGTCACGGTGGCCCGCCCTGCCCATGGTGGCGACGCTGCAGCCGCTGTGGATCCTCGTCTCCTCGGTCTCGTTCGGGACGAAGTGGGCGTGGGACGACGGCCAGCTGCCCGACCTGCCCTGATGGGTGTGGATCGCGATGCTCGCCGCCGTGGTGATCGCCGTGGGCCTCGGCGAGCTGGTCCAGAAGCAGCTGCGCGAGAGCGGCATCCAGCGCCTGGTGGTGGTGCTCGGCTTCGTCGGCGCGCTGCTGTCGCTGTGGACCGGACTGCGACTGCTGCTGGGGTGAGCTCCCGCACCGGCGGCGCCTGAGCGGCAGCCGCCCCGAGGCGAGCCCTCCCCCGCCCCCTCGCACCGAGGCGTAGCAAACATGCACCACCCCAGGGTTTCAGGACCGTTTCCTACGACTCGGTGAGGGCCAGGGGCAGCAGCTCGCCACACCGGCCACCCCGGCTCCCAGGGAACTCCGGGCTCGGACCCGGCGCGCACGGAGGTGGGGCCCTCACCCTCGTACGGTGCCCGGGCCACCGGGTGCGACCCCCACCGGAAGGACCGACGTGAGCACTTTCCGCCGCCTCCTCGGCACTGCACAGAAGGCCCTGGACTCCCGGAGCACAAGCTCCACCGGCTCGGGGCAGGGCTCCGACTGGCGCTCGCTCGTGCGCAGCGCCGCCGACTCGCTGACCGGCGACAGCTCCTCGTCCGCCGAGGCGCACGGCCACGGCCGCTCCGCCACCCGGCAGGACACGGCCACCCCGCACCAGCCCGCCCCCGCCCGTGGCGCGGCACCCTCCGGTAGTCCCGCCCGCACGGAAGCTTCCTCCCCCGGCGCTGACCTCTCGGCGGAGGACCGTCGCGCGATCGCGCGCTACGACTACCTGGTGCGCACCGCGGAGCCTGACCAGCTCGAACAGGTCCACCGCGAGGCCTTCGAGAAGCTCACCCCGCACCAGCGCGCGCAGCTGACCGCGACCCTGCGCTCGGAGCTGCCGGAGGGTGAGCGGCCCCGCACCGATGCCCCGCAGGACATGGCCCGCTCCGCGACCCGGCTCGCGATGCTCGATCCACGGCGGTTGACCCGCCTGCTGGGCAGCTCCGGCGGCGGAGGACGCCGAGGTGCCGGCGCTGCAGCAATGGGCGCGGGGGCCGTCGGAGCCGGCGCGCTCGGAGCTGGTGCGCTCGGCGTCGGGGGCCTGCTGGCCGTGGTCGCCGGCGGCGCCGTCGTCACTTCCGTCGGCGGCTCGCTGCTGCAGGACGCGGTCGGCGCAGGCATCGACGTCGACTCCCTGGCCCCCGATCTCGCGGGCGATCTCAGCGGGATGTTCGAGGGTGTCGAAGGATTCTCAGGCATCGAGGACCTGCAGGGAATCACGGACTTCCAGGGCTTCGAGGGGATGCAGGGCGTCGACGGCATGGCCGACGGTGTCGGCGGGGCGGTGTCGGGCGCCGGGGAGCAGGTTTCCGGTATCGGAGACCGGATCTCGGACCTCGGGCTCGGCGACCTCTTCGGTCGCTGAGCCTGGTGTCGCGGGTTCCCCACGGCCCGTGTGCGCCAGAGCGGGCCGGGCTGACTACGCGCCCGGCGAATCCTCGGGCGTTGTCCAGTGGCTCGGGATAACCTTTCGGCACGCCCAGGACGAGGCGCTCGCACAGGACCGGGAGCGATCACAGGATCGCTTCCCCGATCGTGCAGCGACGCCTCGTCCCCGCCTCGGGGAGGACAGCCGGAACCAGTGAGCGAAGAACGCGATCCGTCGGCCGACCGGCCGAGCAGTGGGACGAGCAGTGGGAACAACGGTGGGAACAGCCGCTTCCCTGATCCTTTCGCGCCCACTTCCGGCGACCCGGACTGGAACCTCGCCGCCGACGAGTCGCTCTCTTTCGCCCCCGGGGACCAGGACCTGCCCTGGAAGGCCACGGCGGAGCGTCGTGACCTGTGGGGTCCGCTCGAGAAGCCGCTCGAGGGGAAGGTCCACTCCCCCGCCTCGAAGGCCGTCGGCGGGCCGCGCCGCTCCCCGCTGGTGCGCTTCGGCGCGCCGCTGCTGCTGGGCGGTCTGGCCGCGATCGCGACGGTGGTGCTGGGGCTCGGCACTGCGGTGGCCGGTCCGCTGCTGGTGCTCGCCGCGGCCGCCGGGATCGGCGTGGTCACCCTCGGCGGCAGCGCCCTGGCGTTGAACGCGCCGCGTCGCAGCGAGGACGAGCGCCCGGTGCTGGACGCCTCGGTCACCGGCAGCACGCGCACCGTTCTCGAGCAGATCCTCCAGGCTGACGCCGAGACCCGTGAGCGCAGCGCGCGGCTGCGACCTCGCGCGACCGTCCCCGGTGCGACTCGGGTGCTGGATGACGTGGACTCCCTGGTCACCCGGATCGATGCGCTGGTCGGCTCCGAGCAGCTGCAGTCGCTGCGCCCGTCGGCCGCGGAGGTGACCATGCTCGAGGGGATCGCCTGCCGCTATGTGCCGGAGCTGGTCGGGGCGGCGGAGGACACCCTCGGCGTCCTGCAGACGTTCGCAGGGTCCGCCCGGCAGGAGGCGCTCGATAACCTCGAGAGCATCGACCAGCAGCTCGGCGTGCTGGCCGAGGGGGTCGAGCAGATCGAGAGCGACATCGTCGGCGGGGTCTCCCGTTCCCTCGAGGTGCACTCCGAGTTCCTGCGCACCCGCTTCGCCGACCAGCACCTGAATCCGATCATCGATGTCTGACCCACCCGTCAGGCCTTCCCCACCCACTCAGGCCGCCCCGGCCCGGCCCTACCCGGCCTCAGAACTTCCCGTCCCCGCACCGACTTCCACCCACCGCACCGCCCAGGAGGCACCGATGGACAAGCTGCAGCCGCCCACCCCCGCCGAAGAGATCACGCCCGCTGAGCCGATCGAGCAGATCAGCGATGACGACGCGGTCTCGGTGCTGCCCGATCTCCCCCAGGAGAAGGCGCAGGAGCTCGAGCAGCGGGCCGAAGCCTGGGTGGAGCAGGTCGCAGGGATGAACCCGCACTCGCAGGAGTTCACCGCGCAGGTCAACGCGCTCGGCGCGGTGGCTCGTCGGACCTTCGAGCGCACCAGCCAGACCTCCTCCCGCTTCATGCAGCAGTCGCTGCGGGAGTCGAAGGAGAAGGGCAATGCGCAGGAGTCGGTCGCGAAGTCGCTCTCCGAGCTGCGCACCACGATGGAGGACCTGGCCCCGAAGGACGAGACCTTCGCGGAGAAGGCCCTGTCCTTCCTGCCCGGCCGCAACGTCGCCAAGCGCTACTTCCGCAACTTCGAGTCGAACCAGGACCAGCTGGACCAGGTGCTCGGAGCCCTCTCCCGCGGCCAGGAGATGCTGCAGAAGGACAACGCCGAGCTCTCCGTGGAGCGCCGCGCACTCTGGGAGGACCTCGCTGCGCTGCAGAAGGCCTCCTATCTGCTGAGCCTGCTGGATGACCGGGCGGTGCGCCGGGCCGAGCAGACCCGCGCCGAGGGCAAGGCCGCCGAGGCCGACGCGCTCGAGAAGGACGTGCTGTTCGCCGTGCGTCAGCGTCGCCAGGACGTGGCCACCCAGATCGCCGTCACCGTGCAGGCCTACCTGTCGATGGGCCTGATCGAGGACAACAACACCAAGCTCCAGCAGGGTGTGGAGCGTGCCCGCACCACCACCGTCACGGCGCTGCGCACCGCGGTGATCACCGCCCAGGCGCTCGAGAACCAGAAGATCGTGCTGGACCAGATCGACGCGGTCAACCGCACCACCGACAACCTCATCTCGCGCACCTCGCAGATGCTCGCGGACAACTCCGTGAAGATCCAGGAGCAGGCCGCGACCTCGGGCGTCTCCCCGGAGACTCTGCAGAAGGCCTTCGACAACCTGTTCACCACCATGGACGGGATCGATGCCTTCCGCGTCCAGGCCAACGAGAACTTCCTGGCCACGGTCACCAGCCTCGAGCAGCAGGTGCAGCGCTCCCAGCCGTACCTGGAGCGGATGCAGAAGGAGCAGCCCGAGCACGCCGAGATCGAGAGCGCGAGCGCGATGGACCTGCTGGAGATCGAGGACCGGAACTGAGTCGGACGCCCACACGGCGTTCAGACAGGAGAGACAGCGATGCTGGCATGCGTGAAGAAGGCTTCCGGTGAGCTCGTCGTCGAGCAGCGCGCCCAGCCGGAACCCGGTCCCGGTGAGGTCGCCATCGACATCGCCTACGGCGGCATCTGCGGATCGGACCTGCACTACTTCCACGACGGGGCGGCCGGGGAGTTCACGATCACCGAGCCGCTGGTGCTCGGGCACGAGGTCGTCGGCCGGATCGGCGCCCTCGGCGCAGGGGTGAGCGGGCTGGAGATCGGGAAGCCCGTGGCGGTGCATCCGGCAGAGGTCTGCGGCGAATGCCCGGTGTGTCTGGAGGGTCAGCCGCACCTCTGCCGTGCCAGCCGCTATCTCGGCTCGGCTGCGCACACCCCGCACATCCAGGGCGGCTTCACCGAGCAGCTCGTGGTGGCGGCCGAGCGAGCCGTTCCGCTGCCACCCGGCATGACTCTGCGCCGTGCCGCGCTGGCCGAGCCGTTCAGCGTCGCGTACCACGCTGTTCGCCGCGCGGGCGATCTCACCGGCACGACGCTGCTGGTCACAGGGGCCGGTCCGATCGGCAGCCTTGCCGTCGCCGCGGCCAAGCATGCCGGCGCCGGCAAGGTCATCGCCTCTGACCTCACCGACCACGCCCTGGGCCTGGCCGAGCAGATGGGCGCGGACATCCTGGTGCGCGCCGACAGGTCCGAGCCGCACGAACTGGCCGGGCAGATCGACGTCGCCATCGAAGCCTCCGGAACCGCGGCCGGCCTGAACAGCTGCATCCGCGCCGTCCGTCCCGGTGGGCGGATCGTCCAGGTCGGCATCCTGCCCCCGGGAACGACCGCAATCCTCGGGAACGCCCTGGTGAACAAGGAGATCCAGCTCCATGGCTCGTGGCGGTTCCACACCGAATTCGCCGAAGCCATCGCGCTCCTGGCGAGCGACATCGATCCTGAACCCCTGATCTCCCACGAGTTCGACCTCGTCGATGCAGAGCTCGCCTTCCGCACGGCCAGTGATCGGAGCACCGCGAGCAAGGTCCTGCTGCGGATGAACCCGGAGGTCGCCGACTCATCGGACCTCTGAGCTAGGCTCGGCCGATCACTGCACATCCTGATCTCGGAGGTTCTTGATGTCGGCTCCGTCCATCCCTCCTGCCCCGGAGCACCTGAGCTCCGCTGCCCGGGCACAGCGCTGATGGCCTCCACCGTCACCGACCGTGCGATCAGCGCGATCAAGCAGATGGTGGTCGACGGGAGGCTGAAGCCCGGCGACCGCCTGCCCACCGAGGCCGAGCTGTCCGAGACGATCGGTGTCTCCCGCAACTCGCTGCGTGAGGCGGTCAAGGCGCTGTCCGTGATCCGGGTGCTCGACGTGCGCCAGGGCGACGGCACCTATGTCACCGCGCTCGAGCCCGAGCAGCTGCTGGAATCCCTCGCCTTCGTGCTCGATCTCCACCAGGATTCCAGCTACGTCGAGATCCTGGAGATCCGACGTCTGCTCGAACCGGCCGCGGTCGAGCAGGCCTGCCCGCACCTGACCGACGAGGACTTCGTAAAGCTCGAGCAGACGATGGAGGATCTCGACGACAGCTCGAGCATCCAGGAGCTGGTCGCCGCGGATATCACCTTCCACCAGCTGATCAACCACCGCTGTCCCAACGACTACCTCAGCTCGCTGCTGGACAGCCTCGCGGGCTCCACCGCCCGCGCCCGGGTGTGGCGCGGACTGACCGACGACTCGTCCGTGGAGCGCACCCTCGCCGAGCATCGGCGGATCCTGGACGCGCTCCGGGCCCGCCGCCCCGACCTCGCCCGCACCTATGCTGCGGCGCATGTGGCCGGGGTCGAGTCCTGGCTGCTCGCGCAGGGGGAACCGCCGACGGAGTGAGGCGGTCAGATCTGCCCGGAGACCCCGCAGTACTCAGCTCAGCGAGTCGAGGATTGGCAGGATCTGAGCCGTTTTCGGCGCGGATCTGGTTCGGAATCGCACAATCTTGATATCTCCCCGCCGACGACGGGGTCGAACGCGCAGCACGGGCATCGCACCGCGGGCACCTGGCGGGCGCGTTCAGGTCGGATCCGCCTCGCCCAGCCGGCGGTAGACCCGCTTCGCAGTCTCGTGTGTGACGGCGCGGGCGTCGGCCTCTGACCAGCTGCGCACGTGTTCGAGCACGAGGGCGAAGCCGCTGCCCAGATCCAGGGGACGAGGCGCGATCGGCCAGTCCGAGCCGACCATCAGCCGCTCGGCCCCGAACAGCTCCAGCGCGAGATCCGCTGCGGCCGCGAAGTCGCCGTTCCCGCTGGTGGCGAGCCCGGAGACCTTTGCGACGACGTTCGGGCAGGCGGCGATCGCCTCGAGCTGCGTCTGCCAGCGCTCCATCGCCTGGGCGTCGCCGAGCGGGGGCTTGCCCAGGTGGTCGAGCACCACGGTGAGCCCGGGGTGGCGCTGGGCGACGCGGACCACCTGCTCCATGTGACGCTCGAAGGC
>NZ_JBQSWK010000048.1:0-20166 GCF_052377065.1 Brachybacterium sp. AOP42-C2-15 | reverse complement strand
CTCGGCACCGTGCTGATCATCATCGCGAGTAAGTGGGCGGCGGTTCCGGTTGTTTGGCTTCCTGAGCGCCGGAAGGCCCCCGGCTTCGCGGGGAGCCGGGGGCCTTCGGTGAGGGTGATCGAGTGATCAGGTCGCTGAGGATTCGATCTGCTGGGGAGTGTTCTGCGTGGTGATCTCGATCTTGCGGGGCTTGGCCTTCTCGCTGATCGGGATCGTCACGCTGAGCACGCCGTTGTCGTAGCTCGCGGCGATGCGCTCGGTGTCCAGTCCCTGTCCGAGGCTGAGCTGGCGCAGGAAGGTTCCTCCCGTGCGCTCGCGGGTGATCCACTGCGCCTGCTCATCGGTCGCGAGGGTCCGCTCGGCGCGAATGGTCAGCAGCTGTCCATCGACATCGACATCGACGGACCCGGGATCGATGCCCGGCAGGTCAGCGGAGAGAACGTAGTGATCGCCGGCGCGATACAGGTCCATCGGCATCTGCCGAGGGCCCCGTCGCCCGGGGTCGAGGAAGTTGCTCGCGAGACGCTCCATCTCACGGAACGGGTCGTAGGTAGCCATGATGTCTCCTTCCTGTCGCGGCCACCTCCGGGAATGGTGGCCTACCAACCTTGAGTCCCTTCGACTCAACTGCGAGCAGATTAGCACTCTCCCCCGGAGAGTGCCAGCCTTGAAATCTGCCCATAGCGGCTGCTTTAGCTGCCCTCCCACAGCAGGGTCGGGCGCCCCCGGGTGCGCCGCGCGCCTCGGTGAACGACGGCTTGTGCAGCCCATTGTGCTTAGGTCGCGCATGGCCCGGGCTAGCTATGCCATCGATATACGTATTACAATATCCGGCATGAGGAAGATGCAAGGTAATGAGGTCCCCGAGGATCAGGTCGATGCCTGGGTTGCTGAAGCCGAAGCTGGCTACGACGTGGAGCAGCTGCGCAAGCGCGGACGGCCCACTCGCGGTGAGCAAGCGGCACAGGTTGTGCCGGTGCGATTCACCGACGAAGAGATTTCCTCGCTGATGCAGCGCGCTGATCGCGAGCACCTGAATCGCTCCGAAGCGATCCGTCGAGCAGTGCGAGAGTGGACGACCGCGTGAGGGTCCGGCCCTCAGCGCTCAAGCACGACATTGCTCCCGAGGAGTCCATTCACGCGGCCAGCACTGCGGTCTACGTAGCGCCACTGGATGAGGAGAACCCGCAACGCGAGCTGCGCCTGGGGTTCGACACTCATGCCCGTCTTCTCGAGCTGGTGGTGTTGATCTGGGATGACGGCACCGAGGAGATCATCCACTCGATGCGCGCCCGCAAGCAGTACCTCACGCTCATCTCGTAATCCGATCCCGCCGCGAGGCCGGCAGCCCCGGAGTGGGCGCACGAGCGGAGACGCCTTGGGGGAGCCGCCCGTCTAGTGCGCATAATCAAGATTATGCGCACTAGGCGGGGTGTCGCCGTGGCGGTGCGCCGGTTGCGGCCTAGCGTGGTGGGATGAGCGAGCTCTTCGTCGATGCGGCCCGGGACTGGATCGCGGAACGCCGCGCTGTCGGACGCACCATCAGTGCCGAGACGGCCAAGGCCTACCGCGGGGATATCGCTTCGTGGCAGCGCTACCTGGAGGCCCAAACGGGTGCCCCTGTCAGGGTGCGGGGCCTCACGAGTCCCGTCATCAAGGCCGCGCTGGCCGAGATGAACAACGCTGGCCTCGCGCCGGCTAGCCGCCGGCGCTTGGTGACAACGCTGCGCGGGCTATGCCGGTACCTCGTCCTCGAGTCCCGGCTGCCCACCGACCCTACGGCCGCGATCCAGGCGCCCCGCGCCCCCGCGCGTCTGCCCGTGGCGTTCACCGACGGCCAGATTTCCGCCCTCCTGGAGGCAGCGAAGACGGAAGACCCGCAGGCGCGCCCAGCAGCGCCGCTGCTGGACGTGGCGATCGTGCTGATCCTCGCAGCTGGCGGACTTCGTGCCAGCGAAGCCGCCGGCCTGCGGGCCCTCGATTACCGCCCCGGTGATGAGCCCTCGCTCCGTGTCGTCGGCAAAGGGCGCAAGGCCCGTACCGTGCCGCTGGATCCTGGCGTCGCTGCGCAGATCGACACCTACCTGCCCTGGCGCGCCGAGCGGCTACTCGAGCAGAGCGACCCGTCTCCCCTGCTCATCCGGCCAGATGGCCGAGCGCTGACTCGCGACACGATCTCCTACCGCGTCAACCGCCTCTACGTCCGGGCCGGTATCGCCAAGCCCGAGGGCGAAGCAGCTCACGCTCTGCGCCACACCTACGCCGTCTCCATGGTGGACGTCGGTGTCCCGATCTCCGAGGTGCAACAGCTGCTGGGTCACGAAAGCATCGCCACCACAGGCATCTACCTCAAAGCCTCAGCCGCCCACCTCAGAGCTGCCTCCGCCGCGCCCTCAGCCGCCCGCCTGCTTGCCAGCAAGATGGCATGACAGCTCCGCAGCAGAGGAGTCTTCTGTACGCGGCGAAGGAGGCCAGCGGTGGTGTCGCTGGCCTCCTTCGTTGCGTCCCCGGGTCAGTGCGCCGCGGCGTATGCCTCGCGGATCTCTTTCGGGATACGCCCCCGTTCGCTGACCTTGTAGCCATTTTCGTTCGCCCAGGCGCGAATTTTGCCAGCGTCGCTTGAAGAGATCCCACTCTGGGTGCCACTGATACGCCGACCACCGACACGGCGGGCTTTATTGGCCCACTCGCCGAGCTGATCGCGCATCCGCTGGGCGTTGTCATCGTTGAGGTCGATCTCGTACGCGACGCCATCAAGACCGAAGCTCACCGTGCCGGTGGCGTCCGAACCGTCAATATCGTCGGTGAGGATTACCTGAGTCTTCCGCGCCATTCTGGTGCTCCCTGCATAGTTCTGACCTGACGAGCGTGATAGTAGCGAAGAGATCTCCGAGAATCCTGCTGTACCGCCGTAGACTTCCTGTATCGCCCCGACGGATGTTCAGTAATGTGCGGAAGATTCACGCTGGCATTCGGTCTGAGCATTGTCCGTCAGGTGCAACGTGGGCGAGTCTAGGCAGTCGCAGGTTGCCACGTGTAGTGCCCCCTGCGCCTCAGGGGTCCGATTTCAGCGGATCCGGCGTCCGCATCAGATCTCACTGTTTTCACGTCGCTACTGCGATGCTGGCGGTCTCCGCTCGTAGCCGAGGGCAGTGATGCGGTGTGTTGACCTCTAGCTCATGTCTACTCGTGCCGAGCGGTTGCGCTCCGGATGATGGTTCTGGCGAGGTCGAAGGCTACGAAGGCGACGAGGGTGACTCCGAGCAGGGGGAGTGCGAGGCCGAAGACTGCGGCGATCGCGATGAGGATGCCGTAGGCCGCGGTGGTGTCGACCCGGCGCCCGGGAGCGGTAGGAAGCCCGGTACGCGGTGGCTTGGGGCGGCGTCGCCACCACATGCGGTACCCGATGACGATGAGCGTGATGACGGCTCCTGCGATGGCGATGAGCAGGAGCTGGTTGAGCCAGCCGAAGAGGATGCCCATGTGGAAGGAGATGCCGGCTTCGGCGAGCTTCCCGGCGACGGGCCAGTCGGCGAAGCGCACGGTCTCGACGACTGTTCCTGAGGCGGGGTCGATCGCCATGGAGTCCTGCTTCAAGGGCCAGGACCTCTGCACCTGGGAGACCACCCACGCCCCTCCGTCGGTGCTCGGGGTGATCGCCACCGGGTCCGTCAGGCCCTCGGCACGGGCCACGTCGAGCACGCTCTGCGCGGTGGCAGGGACCTCCGCTTCGGCGACCGGGGTGGTGGTCGCCGCCTCGGAGGAGAGGTAGGGCGTTGACCAGCTCAGGCTCTGACGCAGCGCGCTGAAGTTGCCGCCCGCGAACTGGGACCAGGTCAGTCCGGTGGCGGAGAGGAAGAACAGTCCGATCGCGGCCCAGACGCCGATGGTGGCGTGCAGGCTCATGGAGCGCTGGCGCTGCGGTCCTTTCCGCTGGGGAAGGAGGTAGGCGCGGGCGGTGCGGGCGCGGACCTTGCGGGTGACCCAGATGATGAGTCCGCTGAGGGCGAGGACCCAGAGCCAGCTGGCGGCGACCTCGCTGTACCAACGGCCGGCGTCACCGAGATGGAGGTTGCGGTGGAGATCGTCGAACCAGGTCCGCAGCGGCAGCCACTCCCCGAAGGTGTTCAGCACGCCAGTCACCTCCCCGGTGTAGGGGTCGACGAAAGCGGTGAGCTGCCGATCCTCGCGAGCGGAGGGGGAATCAAACGTGACACGAGTGGTGGACTCGGAGTCCTTGGGCGGGCGGATCTGCGTGATCGTGCCGTCGGTGACCTCGCTCTGCGCGGCCTCGATCTGCTGCGCCAGTGGCACCATCTCTGTGCCCGCTGGGGCGCTGGCGTGGAGTTCCTTGTCGTAGACGACCTGTTCGATCTGCGGGGTCAGCGCATAGAGGATGCCGGTCGCGGCGGCGACGAGGAGGAACGGAGCGATGAACAGCCCGACGTAGAAGTGCAGGCGGAGGGTGAGCTCTCGCAGCTCGTCGCGCAGCCGGCGCGGACGGGAGGTGTTGCCTCCGGTGGGGCGGGGCGGGGCTTGGGTGGCCATCAGGTCGGGCCTTTCGCGGTGACGGGGAGGTGGCGTGAGCTGAGCTCACATGAGGGCGAGCATGAGCGCCATGCCTGCGGCCATGAGGAGGTGGCAGGCTGAGTGGGCGCGGTGCGCCGGATCGCGGAGAAGGCGCACGAGCCACCACACGGCGATCACGGCGCTGAGCACGACGGCCCCCCAATTGACTGCCTCCGCCCAGACGGGGGTCGGGGTCATCTCCATCGCCATCTCGTCCCCGGTACCGCCGCCGTGGTGTCCGGCGTGCGCATCGGCAGAACCTTCCATGGCGTGGCCCATCAGCAGCGGCATCGCCAGCAGCATCCAGATCATCGCGGCGTTAAGAATCACGTGGCTGACCACTCCGGCACGCTCACCCACGGCGTGGACAGCGGGTAGGCCGAGCAGCATCACAACGCCAAAGAGCGCGAAGAGGGCGACCTGAATCCAGGTCCCGGCCGTGCCGACTGGTCGCCACACCATCAGCAGCATCGCCAGGCTCATCACGAGGTGGTTCACGTGCACTGCCGTCGCTATCGGCCCATTGTGGGAGGCGTGCACGGACTCGGTGGTCACTGCGGCGGGCGTGCGATGGCTCTGCGCGAGGTGCAGTGCGCAGAGTACGGCCGTTGCGAGGAAGATGGCGGTCAGCACGAAGGACCAGGGAGACTCAATCACGATCCCGAACTCTACACGCCGTAGAAATAATAGGGTGCGGCGAGTCCGCTGGGCTGCGATACCGTGTGGCACGCTGCAGGCGTACAGACAGCAGGAAGCGGTGGGGTCATGGCGGGTGTGAGATCTCGGTCTGCCGGAGCGCTAGAGGCTCTGGTGATGCGCGCCTTGTGGACCGCCGCCGCACCACTTAGTGCCAGCGCGATCCAGGTGACCTTCGATGACCCCGCACCCGCCCAGACCACGGTCCTGACGGTGCTGTCCCGGCTCGAGACGAAAGGGATGGTCACCCGACGAGCCCTCTCCCCCCGGCGGGTCACCTTCGAAGCAGCCGTCAGTAGCGCGCAGGCGCACGCCGCCGACATGGTCGAGGTGCTCGAGGACGCCCAGGACCGCGAGGATGCACTGATGGCCTTCACAAACAACCTCTCCGAGGCCGACCTCGATCTGGTGATGGATGCGATCACCTCACGGCGTTCTCGCCGGGAACGATGATGATCTGGGCGATCGTCGGGCCGTTAGTGACAGGCCTCGCCGCGGTCCCGCTCTCGGCGTGTCTTCTCACTCGTGGGACGTGGCAGATCCGTCGTCCGCGTCGCGCGCTGGCGGCGTGGGCTCTCACCGGCGCACTGGGACTAGTCGTCACGATCGTGGCCGTTCTCGTCGCGTCCGCGCTGTCGCTGTCGACGAGCTCTGCTGGCGCCCCGATCGAGGGGCTGGCCCTGACGCTCATCGCCTGGGCCGGGCTCGGAGGTCTTGGTATCGCGGGGTCCCTTACCCAGCTGCGCCGGGTCGATCTCGGCGAGGAAGATGACGATCGGCCAAGCATCACCGAACTGCTCTCCCGCCGGCGGACAGACTCCTGGCAGATGGGCACCATCACCGTCGTGGAGATCGAGGACCCGCGCTATGTGGCCGTGGCTATACCGGGCACGCCGTCAACGATTTTCGTCTCGCGCGCTGTCCAGCACGCACTGCCGCCCTCCTACCTATCCGCTGTTCTCGCCCATGAGGCAGCGCATCTCAGACAGCACCACACACTACTGAGGAGGCTTGGAGCGTGGCACACGGCGTGCTTGCCCAAACGTTCCGGCCTGCGAAGAGAGCTCGCTTCACGGATCACGCTGCTCACCGAGCTGGCCGCGGATGACGCTGCAGCCTCGAAGGTAGGTCCGGCCCACCTGCGGGCGGCCCTGGCCGCTCTCAACCGCCTCACCCCCTCCCGCGAGCTCGGAGTTCGCGCCGCTCGAGTCAGCGCACTCCACCCACAGCACTGCGCGCCGGACGCCTTGCCGTCTTCGCGCACCCCAAGCGGACATCTGCGCCCCGAGCATCGCTGAGTGGCGCACGGGAGACGTCCGCGACATCGCGACCTGTCGCCCCGAGACCAGTATTCGACATCTTGTAGAGTCGGCGTGGTGAAGCAGAGAGCAGTGGCCTTCGCGCTCGGCGCGCTCCTCGTCGCAATACTTCCTGCGATGGCCGCGAACCTGCTCGGCGGCCCCTCCGTGTACGAGGACATCCACCGAGGGTTCCCCGGAACAGGGACGGCCGTGACTGCCGCCGCGCTGCGCGGTGCCGCAGACCTCGCGGCCGTGACCTCCCTGGGCGCCGTCGTCGCGGTGCTGTTCCTGCATCCGCGCGGGAAGAGCGAGGCAGGCCGGCTGCGATTCGGCCCGGACCTGCGCCTCCTCACTTGGGCGTCGGGCGCCTGGACCGTGCTGGCGGCGGCGAACCTGATCGTCGCTGCACCCGAGTCCAACGGCGTCGAGCTGGGCCGCCTCCTGGAGCCAGGTGCGTTCGGACCGCTCTACACGTTCGGCTACATGCCCCGGGCATGGACCGTGACCCTGTTCGGAGCGCTGGTCCTGTGGCTGTGCTCCTACTGGGGCACGCGCTGGACGACGCTGCTGCCGGGGCTGTGGGCGGGGATCATCGGCGCGCTGGCGCCGGTGGTGGTGGGGCAGATCCTCGTCGGTCCGAACCATGACATCGGCGGGGATGCCGGCGCGCTCCAGACCATCGCGGCAGGAGTCCTCCTCGGACCGGTCCTGGTCACCGCCGCGGTGCGGCTGATCCGCAGCGGGGAAAGGGGCCCTCTCGACGAGGGGCTCGTCCTCCGCGTCGGCCTGGTCGGGGCGGTCGCCGTGCTCGCGGCGGAGCTCGTGGTGACGTGGTTCAAACTTGCCGGGAGCGATCCGTGGGCGAGCGTGACCGGCGTTCTCACCCTGGTGCGTCTTGCTCTTCTGGCAGCGCTCGTTGTCTCTCTCGTGGTGATGCGGCGCAGGGGCTCTCACCGGATGGCGGTCCCGGCCCTGCTGATCACCGTGTGGGTGGCGATCGGTGCGGCGATGACTCGCATTCCGCCACCGCAGTACTTCGTGCCCACGAGCATCCCTGAGGTGTTCATGGGGTTCGAGGTGCCGGATGCGCCGACCTTCGCGACGCTGATGAGCACAGGGAGGCTCAACCTGCTGTTCGCCGTCCTCGCCGTCGTCGGCATCGCGTCCTATCTCGCGATGGTGATCGTCCTGCGCCGCCGGGGCACGAGATGGCCCATCAGCCGCGTACTGCTGTGGTGTGGCGGCTGGCTGGTCGTCCTCGCGGCCACGAGCTCCGGGTTCGGAAAGTACTCCGCCCCCGACTTCGGCGTGCACATGGTGGTGCACATGAGCCTGTCGATGCTCGCTCCGATCCTCCTGGTCCAGGGCGGGGTGATCACGTTGATCCTGCGCACCGCACGCGCGGATCGACGCCGGGCGGGCGTGCACTCATGGGTGACGCAGATCCTGCACTGGCGGCTGCTGCGGACCCTCTACCACCCGGCGGTCGTGTTCGTCATCTTCATCGGCTCCTACTACGGCCTGTACTTCACTCCGCTGTTCGGCACGATGATGCGCTTCCACTGGGCGCACCAGCTGATGAACCTCCACTTCCTGGCCACGGGGTACGCGTACTACAGCCTGATCATCGGTGTGGACCGTCCGCCGCGCCCGCTGCCCCATATCGGGAAGCTCGGCTACACCTTCGCCGCGATGCCCTTCCACGCCTTCTTCGGAGTGGCCATCTACTCCTCGCCCACGCTGTTCGCCCAGACCTACTACGACTACCTCGCACTGCCGTGGGCGAACCTGTGGGAGTCCCAGAAGATGGCCGGCGCGGTGGCCTGGGCGGGTGGGGAGATCCCGCTGATCATCGCGATCGTCGCACTGTGCATCCAATGGGCGCGCCAGGACGACAAGGAGGCCCGTCGCCGGGATCGGCACCTCGACCGCGGCCTGGACACCGAGTTCGACGCCTACAACGACATGCTCAAGAGACTCTCGGACAGGGAGCGCACCCGATGAACCACACCCCCACCGCACAGGCCGCCCCACCAGCCCTCTCCCTGGAGGAGCGGTACACCTTCGACGTCTCCGGGATGACCTGCGCGGCATGCGCGAATCGCATCGAGCGGAAGCTGAACAAGCTCGACGGCGTCAGCGCCACCGTCAACTACGCCACCGAGCGCGCCGTCGTCACGGGCATCACCTCACCGGCGCACGCGATCGATGTCATCCGCGGCGCCGGGTATGACGCCGCCGAGCACGACGACCAGGACGACGAGTGGTCGCGCCGCGCCAACGAGAACCGCATCGTGAGCCTGCGGCGCAGACTCATCACCGCAGCACTGCTCACCGTCCCCCTGATGGACCTCACCATCGCCCTCGCACTCGTCGAGCAATGGCGGTTCCCCGGCTGGGAACTGCTGTGCGTCCTCCTCGCGGTCCCCGTCATCACGTGGGCGGCATGGCCCTTCCACCGGGCTGCCTGGAGGAACCTGCAGAACCGCTCCGTCAGCATGGACACTCTCGTCTCCATCGGCATCCTCACCTCGTTCGGCTGGGCCCTGGTCTCGATGCTCGCGGGCATCGACGCCGCCGACGGCGTGTGGCTCGGCATCGGCGAGGTCCCCGAGGGCGCCAACGCCCTGTACCTCGATGTCGCCGCGGGACTGACGACCTTCCAGCTCGCGGGCCGCTACTTCGAGACCCGCAGCCGGCGCCGCGCCGGCGACGTGCTCGGCGCGCTGTCCGCCCTCGGGGCACGGGAGGCCCGCCGTCGACGTGACGGGGTCGAGACGATGGTGCCGGTCGAGGAGCTCCGCACCGGGGACGTCGTGCTCGTGCGCCCCGGCGAGACGATCGCCGTCGACGGCCGGGTCATCGAGGGCACCGCCTCCCTCGACACCGGTGCGATGACTGGGGAATCCCTGCACCGCACCGTCGGACCGGGCGACGAGGTCATAGGCGGCACCGTCTCCGCGGACGGGATCCTCGCCCTCGAGGCGACCCGGGTCGGTGCCCACACCCAGCTCGCACAGATGGCCGCCATCGCCGAGCAGGCGCAGATCCGCAAGGCCCAGGTCCAGCACCTCGTCGACGCCGTGGTGCGCGTCTTCGTGCCCGTCGTCCTCGTCCTCACCGTGCTCGTCGCGTCTGCCTGGCTCCTCTCCGGTGCAGACCTGCCCACTGCGGTGACCAACGGGATCAGCGTGCTGATCATCGCCTGCCCCTGCGCCCTCGGCCTCGCCACCCCCACCGCGCTGATGGTCGGCGTCGGACGCGGCGCGCTGCTCGGGGTCCTGGTCAAGGGACAAGACGCTCTCGAAGCCAGCGGCAAGGTCACCACCGTCGTCCTGGACAAGACCGGAACCCTCACGCTCGGCGCCCCGCGCGTCATCGACATCCACCCCCACGGAGTCACCGCTGAGCAGCTGATGCGCCTGGCCGCGGGGGTCGAAGCATCCTCCGAGCACGCCGTCGCCGAAGCACTCCGCACCCACGCCGCGACCATGGTCGCCGACATCCCTGCCGCCACTGGGCACATCGTCTCCCCCGGTCACGGGATCAGCGCAACGATCAATGGTGAGAGCATCGCAGTCGGAAGCCCCGCCTTCATGCACGAATTGGGCGCCCACCTCAGCGGGCCGATGGAGGAAGCCGTCAGCGAGGCCGAGCAGGCAGGTCGCTCCACAGCGCTGGTCGCACGAGACGCAGAGGTCATCGGAGTAGTCACCCTCTCCGATGCGGTCAAGGAGGACGCCGCGGAGGCCGTCGCCGCACTGCACGGGCTCGGACTGCGGACGGTGCTGCTCACAGGGGACGCCCCGGCCGCTGCCGAGCGCGTCGCAGGCTCCCTCGGCATCCCGGACGTCCGTGCCGGCGTCCTGCCCACCGAGAAGGTCGCCGTGATCGAACAACTCCAGGACGAGGGACACCGAGTCGCCATGGTCGGCGACGGCATCAACGACGCCCCCGCCCTCGCAGCCGCCGACCTAGGACTCGGAATCGTCACCGGCACCGACGTCGCCCTCAAGACTGCCGACATCATCCTCGTCCGGGATGACCTCTACGCGATCGCCGACGCCATCACCCTCGCCCGCGCCACCAACCGCACCATCCGCACCAACCTCATCTGGGCCTTCGCCTACAACATCGCCGCCATCCCGATCGCCGCGATCGGACTACTCAACCCCCTCATCGCATCCGCCGCGATGTCCCTCTCCTCCGTCTTCGTCGTCCACAACAGCCTCCGCCTCCAAAACATCCAAACGCTCCGCCCTTCCGCAGGCCCGGCACCTCGGGGGCAAGGAGCTAGGTCGGAGACGACCACGAACGCGCGAGCCGAGATGCATCAATGATGCAATAGATGCAATACTGGAGTGGTGGACATGGGCATCCGTGGAGTGTCTCCGCTTCGACAGCTCCGCAACGTGCGGGCGCTGGATGAGCATCGCTTCGTGTTCGAGGCGATGCTCTCGGGCTGGGCTGATCAGCAGATCAGTCGAGGCCTGACTGAGCGGACGATCGGCGGTCGCGAGCTGGTCGTTAGGAGGTTTGAAGAGTTTGTTGGCCGCTACCCGTGGGAGTGGTCGCCGGGGGACTTGGAGGACTTCACGACCCGGGCGAAGTCTGGGCAGAGTCCGGCGACTCCCTCGACGATCCGGGGGTATCACTCCATCATCCGCCTGTTCTGCGACTACCTCACCGATCCTCGGTACCGGTGGGCGGCGGACTGTGAAGAACGTTTCGGAACCGCGCCACAGCAGATCTGCCACGAGTGGAACACGCTCGCACACCTGGTCGATTACGAAGGCCGCCCACAGCGGCGAGCACTCACCTACGACGAGCTCGAGCAGCTCTTCGCGGTGGCCGACCACCGCGTCGAGACAATCCTTCGGCAGGGTCGAAAGGGTGCCCTCGCCGCGCTGCGTGACTCCCAGATCTTCAAGACCATCTACGCCTACGGACTACGCAGGGCCGAGGCCGTCGGTCTGGATGTAGCTGATCTGCGGCCCAACGGTGCTGCCCCGCGGTTCGGACGCTTCGGGGCGGTCGACGTGCGCTGGGGCAAGGGCTCTCACGGCTCAGGCCCGCGTCGACGTTCGGTGCTCACGCTCCCTGAGCTGGACTGGATCACGGAAGGTTTGGCCCAATGGGTCGACCAGGCCCGGTCCCGGTTCACTGCGGACTTGTCGGGACCGCTGTGGCCGACCGAGCGAGGCACGCGCGTCTCTCTGCGCTACATCGACCTGCGTTTCGCGCAGCTCCGCGACGAAGCGGGGCTGCCGCCGGAGCTCAGTGTCCATGCCCTGCGCCACACGTACGTCACCAACCTCATCGAATGGGGATACGCCGAGAAGTTCGTGCAGGACCAGGTCGGGCACGCCTACGCCTCGACAACCGCCATCTACACGTCCGTCGGTGACGACTTCAAGAACCGCATGATCAACCAAGCCCTCTCCCGGATCTATGGAGGACCCGATGCCGACGACTCCCGACTCTGACATCCCGATCACCTGGAATCTACGCCCGATGATGGCTGCGGCTGGGATGTTCCAGACGACAGATCTGATCGCACCGTTGCGCGCCCAGGGAGTGCAGCTCTCGCGCGAGCAAGTGTTCCGGTTGGTGACGAAGACGCCCGAGAGGCTGAACGTCGAAGTGTTCGCCGCCCTCTGCCGGATCCTCGAGTGCACACCCAACGATCTCATCGAGATCCCGAAGGTCCAGAGCGTGCGTCCTCGCCGAGTTGCTGGCGCTCCAGAGGCCTCCGGGCCTGCGATTGGCGAGCTTCGCCCCATCCCCGCCAAGCTGCACCGCCCGCACGAATGACCCTGCCTGGGAGCACACGTGGTCACCAGGTCGGCTGCGACGAATGTGCTCGCCATGTCGCAGCCCGTTACTCGATTCTCGAGCAGCGAATCTGCAACGCCTGCTACTCAAGACTCCGCCGACATCCCGGATCCTGTCCCGGGTGCGCTCAGGTCAAGGTCCTGGCCTTCTACGACTCGGAGCGACGCATCGTCTGCGCGCCCTGTGCTGGCGAACCTCCGCGGTTCGCGTGCATCACTTGCGGAAGCGAGGAACAGCTCACTGGATCTCAGTGCGGCACCTGTCGACTGGCCGAACGCCTCCGCGAGGTCCTCGCTGACGAGAACGGCGATATCCATCCTGGCCTCGCTAGCCTCTACGGCCACCTCATGGCTGCACGTGACCCGCGCGCGGTGGTGCGATGGCTGCGAAGATCGCCGATCGGAAAGACTCTGCGTGCCATGGCTACTGGCGAGGTGCAGATCAGTCACGACACACTCGACGCCCTCCCACTCTCGCCTCGCGTGCGGTATCTGCGCCACATGCTCATCAGTGCCGAAACCCTCCCCACGATCGACGTCCGGCTCAACGACCTCGAGATACTTGCTGAGCATCTCGTCAACGACCTCCCCTCCCACCACGCGCAGATCATCAACCAGTACTTCCGTTGGCAAGTCCTCCGCCAGACCAGGCAGCGGCGCGCGCAAAAGCCCCTGACCGTCGGCATGTTCAACGCTCGATGGTCCGCGTTGCGCAAGATCGCCTCCTTCCTGGTCTGGCTGGATGATCAGGGAGTTCAGATGGGGACGTTGGACCAGCGCTCCGTAGATCGATTCTTCACCCATCACCGCTCCCAGGGAGCGGTCGCCACCTTCCTCAATTGGGCGATCCGGCAGAAGCTGACCAGACCCCTCATGCCGCCTCATCGCCCGCAAGCTCGGCCCGCCCCCTCTGTCCCGGAGGACACCATCTGGCGGAAAGTCGATGAGCTTCTCGATGACACGTCCATCCCGTCCGCAAGCCGCATCATCGGCTTGCTGGTGCTCGTCTTCGCGCAACGGATCAGCGACTGCGTCCGCCTCCGCCAATCAGACGTCTCAGGTCACGAGACGACTTTGAGCATCACCTTCGGGCGCACGCCTCTCGCTCTGCCCGAGCCGATCGCCGAACTCCTCCGCCGCTACGTTAGCGAGCTCGAGGAACAACGGACCTTCGTCGGTGGAGGCCCCGATTGGCTCTTCCCTGGAACAACGCCCCATCTCCATGTCAGCGAAGCGATCGTCACGCTCCATCTCGCACCGCACAAAATCGATGCTCGCAGGACGCAGAACGCCCGTATCGATCAGCTCGTCCAGACCGTGCCCGCCAGCGTCGTCGCAGACACCCTCGGGATCAACATTGGAACCGCTATCAGGCACGCCGCCCGCACCGGCTCGAGATGGGGTAACTACCCCGAACTGCGAGCATCTCTCTCGGATGAATAGTGCAGCGGCGAATGATTCCTTCCCCCGGCAATCTGAGTGCGAGTGGCCAGGCGAGCCGTTGCGGCAGACCTGCGGACGGGTTCAGGTCTGCCGCAGCACGGTCTGCGCTGAGTGCTTGCCCCGGGTCGTAGCGATCCGGGGCAAGCGCGGTACCGCTTCGAGTCCGACAGGTGAGTCTGCGTGTCTAGAAGTCCCAGTCGTCGTCGCTGGTGTGCTCGGCCTTGCCGATGATGTACGACGATCCGCTTCCGCTGAAGAAGTCGTGATTCTCGTCGGCGCTGGGGGCGAGCGCGGCGAGGATCTCTGGGCTGACTGACGTCTCGTCGGCGGTGAACCGTGCCGGGTAGCCGAGGTTCATGAGGGATTTGTTCGCGTTGTAGCGCACGAATGCGGCGACATCGTCCATTAGCCCGAGGGGTTCGTAGAGCTCGCCGGAGTAGTCGAGCTCGAGCTCGTAGAGCTCTTCGAGCAGGGTGTACGTGAACTCCTTCATCTCGTCGCGGCGGTTGGGGTGAGCCTCGAGGCCGCGCTGGTACTTGTAGCCCGAGTAGTAGCCGTGCACGGCCTTGTCGCGCAGGATGAGTCGGATCATGTCGGCGGTGTTGGTCAGGGTGGCGTGCACGGAGAAGTGCAGCGGCAGGTAGAAGCCGGCGTAGAGCAGAAGGCTGGAGAGCAGGGTGGAGGACACCTTCCGCTTTAACGGGTCGGGCCCGTAGTAGTGCTGGAGCACCTTCTTGCATCGCGCTTGAAGCAGGTCGTTGCCGATCGCCCAGCGGTAGGCCTCATCGATCTCTCGGGTACTGGTCAGGGTCGAGAACACCGAGGAGTACGAGCGGGCGTGGACGGACTGCATGAAGGCGATGTTGGTGTAGACGGCTTCCTCGTGCTCTGTGCGGGCGTCCTGGATCTGGCAGATCTCCCCGACGGTGGCCTGCACGGTGTCGAGCAGGGTGAGGCCGGTGAAGACTCGCATGGTGAGGGTTCGTTCATGGGGCGCGAGTGCTTGCCAGGCCTGGTGGTCGTTGGACAGGGGCACCTTCTCGGGCAGCCAGAAGTTCGCGGTCAGGCGGTTCCAGATCTCGAGGTCCTTCTCGTCGCTCACGCGGTTCCAGTTGATCGGACGCAGCGGTGCGCTGGGGTGGTGTCGGTATGCCGGAGGGGTGATGGAGCCTTCTACGGCTGTTGTGGCGGTCATGCTGTTCTCCTCTGTTCGTTGTTCTTGTCGTTCGTCGTGGCGGTTCGTGCCCAGAAGCGGTCGAGCCCTTCGTTCACGCGCTCGATGTCGCGCTGGGTGCCCAGGAGTTCGAAGCGATAGAGCTCTGGGACACCGCACTTTCGGGAGATGACTGGGCCGGCGAGGCAGTAGTGCTCGCCGAAGTTGGTGTTGCCTGCGGTGATGACCCCGCGCAGCAGAGCACGATTGGCGGGATCGTTGAGGAAGGCGATGACCTGCTTCGGTACGGCCCCGGCCTGCTCGCCGCCGCCGTAGGTGGGGACCACCAGAACGAAGGGGCGGCATACGCGGATCATGCCCTCGATGCGGGGTCGGAGCGGGATCCGCACCGCAGGCCGCCCCAGCCTCTCCACGAAGCGCAGCGTGTTCTCGGAGACGCTGGAGAAGAACACGAGATCTGCGGACTCCTGTGGCGTCAGGTCACGTGTTCCGAGTCCCGGTGCTGCGCGCTCGATGCCTGCCGTCATCGATCCCTCCTTCGTCGTCGTCACACTCGACCCGACCTTGAACTACTAGATGTTGGGTCCGCACTCCGCGGGGGTGCCACATGTAGTGATATCAAGCCCGACGGCCCTCAAGCGTACGCCACGCCGGGTTTGAAACTTCGGCGTGTCGAACCTTAGGATCTGGGCGTCTAGAAGTGACCACGCGTGTGGTCGTGAGCGGAGAGAGGTCACTGATGCAGGTGCGAGGGCGATGGAAGGCTGTGCTCGGCGCGGTCGTTGCGAGTGCGGCGCTGGTGCTCACCGGCTGCTCAGGTGGAGCCAGGCAGGATGCTGCCGACAGTGGGAAGCCGGTGGTGTTGACGACGTTCACCGTGTTGGAGGACATCGCGGAGAATGTTGCGGGCGACCATCTCGTGGTCGAGTCGATCACGAAGCCTGGCGCGGAGATCCACGGGTACGAGCCGACGCCGGGAGACATCCGGAAGGCCTCGGATGCCGACCTGATCCTGGACAACGGCTTGAACCTGGAGGTGTGGTTCGGCCAGTTCGTCGAGGAAGTCGATGTGCCTCATGTCGTGGTCTCGGAGGGGATCGATCCCATCGACATCGCGGGGGACGCCTACGCGGGCAAGCCCAACCCGCACGCCTGGATGAGCCCGAAGAACGTGCAGGTGTACGTCGACAACATGGTCGCGGCGTTCAGCGATCTCGACCCGGAACACGCTGAGGACTACGAGAGGAACGGGGAGACCTACAAGCAGCAGCTCCAGCAGGTCCAAGATGACCTGACGGGCGAGCTCGAAAGTCTTCCGACCAGCCAGAGAGCGCTGGTGACCTGCGAGGGCGCATTCTCCTACCTCGCCCGAGATGCTGGGCTGACCGAGAAGTACATCTGGCCCGTCAACGCCGAGCAGCAGGCCACTCCGCAGCAGATCACATCCGCGATCGAGTTCGTCGACGAGAACGAGGTCCCCGCCGTGTTCTGCGAGTCGACGGTCTCCGACGACCCCATGCAGCAGGTCGTGGGTGCTACGGATGCACGCTTCGGAGGGACGCTGTATGTGGACTCGCTCTCCGAGGAAGGTGGCCCGGTGCCCACGTACCTGGATCTGATCCGCCACGATGCGGACACCATCACTGCGGGACTCACCGGGGAGGACTCATGACGACAGCGGCGATCGATGTCAAAGGTGTCACCGTCCGCTACGGCGATGTGCTCGCCCTCGACGACGTATCTGTTGCGGTGCGGGCGGGTGCGGTGACGGGGTTGATCGGAATGAACGGCTCCGGGAAGTCCACCTTGTTCAAGGCGATCACCGGAATGGTCCGGCCTGAAGCAGGCAGCGTCCTGCTGAATGGCGCGCAGCCGGCGCAGGCCAGGCGGCGAGGGCTCGTCGGATACGTCCCCCAGAGCGAGGACGTCGACTGGGCTTTCCCCGTCTCTGTCCGAGACGTCGTGATGATGGGAAGGTACGGCCACCAGGGCGCCACGCGCCGTGTTCGGCCCGCTGACCGCATCGCTGTGGACGAAGCCTTGGAGAGGGTGGAGCTCACGGAGTACGCGAATCGGCAGATCGGCCAGCTCTCCGGCGGGCAGAAGAAGCGCGCCTTCGTCGCCCGCGGGATCGCCCAAGACGCACGGATCATGCTGCTGGATGAGCCCTTCGCCGGCGTCGACAAGCGCAGCGAAGCCACCATCGTCGATCTTCTCCGCGCACTCGCGGACGACGGCCGCACCGTCCTTGTCTCCACCCACGACCTCCATGCTCTGCCGCAGCTGGCCGACGACGCCGTGCTGCTGCTGCGAACCATCCTCTTCCACGGCCCGGTGGACGAGGCCCTCACGCCCGAGAGGCTCGCTCTCGCCTTCGGTCTGGACGTTCTGCAGCAGGAGGGTGCCGCATGACCCCGCTCGACTGGCTCCTCGAGCCGCTCTCCTACGACTTCATGACCCGTGCGCTCGTCACGACCGTGATCGCTGCCGTGGTGTGCGCACTGCTGTCGTGCTGGCTGGTGCTCATCGGATGGTCGCTCATGGGGGATGCCGTATCTCACGCCGTCCTCCCCGGAGTCGTCATCGCCTACATCCTCGGCGTCCCTTTCGCCATCGGTGCGGTCGTCTTCGGGTTCCTGGCGGTCGGAATGATCGGTCTCGTCCGTGGGACGAGCCGCGTGAAGGAGGACGCGGCCATCGGCATCGTTTTCACCACTCTCTTCGCCCTGGGGCTGGTCCTGATCTCGGTCACACCCAGCCAGACCGACCTCAATCACATCATCTTCGGCAACATCCTCGGCGTCTCCCGCGCAGATCTCGTCCAGATCGCGATCCTGGCAACCGTGGCTCTCATCGCCCTGGTGTTCAAACGTCGCGACCTCACGCTCTATGCCTTCGACCCGACACACGCCCACGCCATCGGCCTGTCTCCCCGATTCCTCGGCGCGCTGCTGCTGGGTCTTCTGGCGCTGACCGCAGTTGCCGCTCTCCAGGTCGTGGGAGTGGTGCTCGTCGTCGCGATGCTCATCATTCCCGGAGCGACGGCCTACCTGCTCACCGACCGCTTCGGGCGGATGCTCGTGATCGCGCCGGTCCTCTCGTCACTCTGTTCCGTGGTCGGGATCTACATCAGCTACTGGGTCGACGCCTCACCAGGCGGCCTCGTCGTCCTCACCCAGGGATGCGCCTTCGCACTCGTCTACCTCATCAGTCCCAAGCACGGCCTGCTCAGCAAGAAGGTCGGAGCTCGCCGGTATCGACGCGATACGGCTCGCCGGCGTGAGGATCAGGTAGGCCCCGCAGAGACGTAGAGGGCATCTGTCGCAGAGCGTCCCAGCAACGTTGGCGAGCCCACTTCTCCAGAACGAACTTCCAGCGCATCGGAGAACGGCGCTCCCGCCGCGACCACAAGCGTGGCCCCGACTCCGATGCCCTGGGACTCGAAGAACTGCAACATCGCCGGGTCCGTGTCCGAGATCCGCTCGACCACAAACCTGCCCTCCGCTCCGACGTCGGTGAGACGCCGCGCATCAGGCACGGTCACTGTTCCGTCCGCTGCAGGGATTGGATCACCGTGCGGGTCACGCCGGGGGCGACCCAGAACGTCATCGATCCTCTCCACCATCAAGTCCGAGACGGCGTGCTCGAGCTGCTCGGCCTCCTCGTGGACCTCGTCCCACCGATACCCGAGGGTCTCCACCAGAAACGTCTCGATCAAGCGATGCCGCCGCACCATCACCAGCGCGTACGAACGACCGACCTCCGTCAACTCGACCGAGCCATACCTCGCGTGAGACAGAAGACCCTGCTCAGTCAGTTTCCGCACCGCATCCGAAGCGGACGACAGGGCAACACCGGTCCGCTGCGCGATGAGCTTCAACGTCACTGGCTCGTCACTCCACTCGGACAACCCCCAGATCGCCTTCAGATAGTTCTGGGCACTCGCAGACAGCTCATCGACGGACATGGCACGACGATAGCCTCGAAGCTTCAACTTAGCTATATAGAACTCGAGGCTTCGGCGCGCCACGGACTCACGTAGTAGGCATCGACCGTGAGGTGCGTCCCGGGCCCGCGCCTCATCCGGCACTGACGCAGAACCCTGAGAACAATGCTCAGCCGAATGAATCTCTCCCCCGGCAATCTAGGCACCCCTGTTGCTGCTCCGCTCATCGGCTAGCTGGTCGATGAGCGGTCAGCGCAAGCGGGCTACTTCGCGATCGCCCCAGTTCTCAGTCTCCTGCTCATCGTGACGGTCCTACTCGCTCGCGACCGCCGACTATCGCCCGTGCCATAAGCGGTCCATCGCGGCACGGAGTAGGGCAACAGAGACGAAGCGACCCCCGAACGGGACCGGTCGGGATCAGCCCCTCTCATGTTGAAACCACTTCTGTGCGACAGCATCTTCTGGATCGATGCCCCGCTGCTGCGCATACACCAGGCACATGCCGATCACGTCCCCAAGCTCCTCGGCAAGAATCTGGCGCTGCTGTGCAGCCTCCAAGCCTCGATCCTTGGACTGGCCCGTCGCGGTGAGATGAGCCTGGGCCAGCTCGCCAACTTCCTCGGTCAGTTTGAGCAGAGCCCACTCGGGTGACCGGTCAATGCCGTGGATACCGGCATATTGGGCGGACATCTTCTCTACGCGAATGGCCATGTCGTTGAGGTGCATCACCCGACTCTATGCGCCGAGAGGCACCCCTCTCGACAGGAGAGAACGCGTGAACCATAAAGGGTGGCGGTCTCAACCGGTCAACGCACCACCCAGTGGTGGAAGCATGCGGATAGATCGGCGAGGAGGCCCGGGCATGGTGTTGAGTCTCGAACAGCAGGACGCGGTATGGGAACGATGGCGCGCGGGCGAGCCGGTCCGGGTTATCGCCCGGGCTGTGTGCTGCAACCGTGAGGCGGTGCGTCGGCTCCTGGCAGTGACCGGCGGGATCCGCCCGGCAGCGCGTTCACGGGCACCGCTGAGACTGTCGCTCACTGAACGAGAGGAAATCTCCCGCGGACTCGCGGCCGGTGATTCCGCGCGCGCTATCGCGACTCGCCTGCGCCGGTCTGCTTCCTCTGTCTCGCGGGAGATCGCCCGTAACGGTGGACCTACGCAGTACCGGGCTGCGGCAGCCGATCGACGAGCGTGGGAGAA
>NZ_JBQSWK010000047.1:0-20693 GCF_052377065.1 Brachybacterium sp. AOP42-C2-15 | reverse complement strand
GAGGGGGAGCTGATGTCGAACGCAGGATGGGGTGGTCCCGGCAACGGGCCGCGGGGCGAGGCATGGCAGAACGGGGTTCCTCAGGGAGGAGCACCGCAGGGCAGCCAGCCGCAGTCCGGCGCCGGGCAGACCGCCGGGCCGCACGGCGCTCCGTCTCCTGCCCCCTGGCAGTCACCGCCAGCGGTCCCGCCGTCCGGCTCCCCGTCGATGCATCCGATGGGGTCCCCGAACGTCGGCGGACCCCCGGGCCCCGGCTACGGCTCTCCCGCGCACCCCGGGCATGGCGGGTCCGGTCCCGGCGGTCCGCAGGGCCCGGGTGGCCCCGGTGGCCCCGGTGGCCCCGGTGGCCCCGGCCAGCAGCCTCCCCGGAACCGGCCGTGGGCGCTGATCACCGTCGCGCTGGGCTGCGTGCTGGCGATGGTGCTCGTGGTCGGCGGCGGCCTCACCTACCTCGTGCTCAGCCGCACCGGGGACCACACCGCGATCGCCACCGACGCCCCCTCGGATCCGGTCACCTCCGGGGAGACGGAGTCGCCGACGCCTGCGGAGACGAGCACCCCCTTCGAGGTGGTCGTGCCCTATGACCCGCCGACCGGCACCGTCGATGAGCTGTGGCAGGTCATGTCGGACAACCCACTGACCGAGGGCACGTTGCCCGCTCTGCCCACCTGCGATCTGCCAGCGACTCCGCTGGAGCCGAGCGTCGAGGAGCTGCAGGCCGTGCTGAACGCCGCCTCGCTCTGCCTGAACCAGCAATGGGCCACGGCGAGCTCGGACCGTGATCTGCCGTGGGTGAGCCCGAAGATCGTCGTGTACACGCACCCGGATGTGCCTGCGGATGCCACCTGCGACACTCAGTTCTCCGCGGATGCTCCCCGCATGTGCAACCTGGACTCCACGATCTACTGGCCCGTCGGGTTCGGGACCGCATCGGACCTCACCAATCCGGCGAACGTCCCTGGTGCCTACCTCTGGGACCTCGCCTTCGTCTATACGAACACCGCGTATTGGAACAGCTCGCTGACGATCTACTACGGGACCATCCGCACCGAGCTCGAGACCAGCGACCCGGAGCGCTTCGACGAGACCTGGCGGCGCCTCACCCTGCAGCGGCTGTGCCTCGCCTCCGCGGCATCGATGCAGTTCCCGACCAGCGCCGAGCCCTCTCCAGCGGTTCGAGAGATGCTCACCGACCCCGCCTACTTGACCGAGGGGGAGCCTCCGCGGAACATCAGCACCGAAAACCGGTCCCTGTGGATCGACCGCGGGTTCACCTCCGAGGGCGACATCTCCGTCTGCAATACGTGGGTGGCCGATCTCGAGCAGGTGACCTGACAGCGGCATCCATCGGCGCAGCCCTGGTGGCGAGGACGAAGTCCGATGCGAAGGGCGGGAGCCATCCCCGCCCATCGCGCGGCCTGCGCGGATATCCTGCCGGGAACAATGACGTGACGGAAGCGAGGGGGAGCTGATGTCCAGCGCAGGATGGGGCGGTTCCAGCAGCGGCCCGCAGGGGCCCGATCAGCACAGACCGGGCCACCAGGGTGTGAACCAGCCGGCCCCGAACCCGCAGGGCGGCTGGCAGCAGCCTCCTTCCCAGCAGCCTCCTTCCCCTGAAGGTTCCGGCCCTCAGAATCCCCACTACGGTCCTCCCGCGCAGAGTGGCCAGCCGGGCGGTCAGCACAGCGGTCAGCAGGGCGGTCAGCAGGGGGGTCAGCACGGCGCTCCTGCACCGGGCCCCTGGCAGTCGCTCCCGCCTTCCCCGCAGTTCGCGCCCCCCGCAGCGGGTCCTCCGGGCTACGGCGGACCGGGGCAGAACGGACCCGCCGTCCCCAGCTATGGCGGCCCTTCCGGCCCCGCCGGCCCCCATGGTCCGACGGGCCCGCACGGCCCGACGGGCCCGCACGGCCCTGGCGGCTTCGGCCAGCAGCCGCCGCGGAAGCGGCCCTGGGCTCTGATCACTGTGGCCCTGGGCTGCGTCCTGGCGATGGTGCTCGTGGTCGGTGGCGGGATCACCTACCTCGTGCTCAGTCGAGGAGGGGACGACACCACGATCGCCTCCGACCCTCCGCCCGAGACCGAGCCCGTGACCGATCCGGAGACGGATCCGGACTCCGAGTCCCCGAGCGAGGTCACCACTCCCCCCGAGGAGGAAGGTTCCGGGTTCGAGGTCGTCTCGCCGATCGACCTGCCGCCGGGCGATGTCGACGACATGCGGGCAGTCCTGGAAGACAACCCGCTGGTCCACGGCAAGCTGCCGTCGATCACCACGTGCGAGCTCCCCGAGACTCCCATCTCCCCGACTCCCGAGCAGCTGCAGGCTGTGCTGGATGCGTCCTCCACCTGCTTGAACCAGATCTGGGGCACGGCGAGCTCGGACCGTGGGCTGCCCTGGTCAGGTCCCACTGTCGTGGTCTACACCTACCCGGACATCCCCGCGGATTCCGCGTGCGATTCGAGCTTCGAGGAGGACTTCCCTCGGATGTGCAACCTCGACAACACGGTCTACTGGCCCATCGGCTACGGCACCGCGCTCGACTTCCCCGATGCGGCGGACGTCCCGGGGGCCTACCTGTGGGATCTCGCCTTCATCTATCAGAACGCTGTGGGCTGGCAGAGCTCGATGTCCATCTACTACGGCACCATGCGGGACATGCTCGAGGACGGCACCGACGAGGAGCTCTTGAACGAGTCCTGGCGGCGCTACAGCCTGCAGATGCAGTGCGTGTCCTCCGCGGTCGCCATGCAGGTTCCGTCCGCGGCCGAGCCCACCCCGGCGCTGCGCGAAGCCCTCACCGATCCTGAGAGCTGGATCGAGGGAGAGCCCCCGTACAACATCTCGTCCGAGAACCGTGCGAAGTGGCTGGAGATCGGCTTCAACTCCGGCGGCGACCTCTCTGCCTGCAACACCTGGCTGGTCGATGCTGAACAGGTGAGCTGAGCCCGGGCGCGAGTCCGGCGGCAGGAGGACGATGAACAGCAGGGCCGACGGGGTCGACCCCTCCGGCGACGCCGACGCGACATCGGACGACGAGGACACGGTGCTGCGTCCGGCCCTCGACGAAGACACGGTGCTGCGATCAGCCCCCGATGAGGGCACCGTGCACCGCCCGCTTCTCGACGACGCCCCGACCGTGCAGTGGCCCGCCGGTCCCGGCTCCGGTGCAGCGGCGGGACCGGCGCCGTTGTTGTCGTCGTCGTCCGATTTCATCGATCGCGCACCCTTTGGTCGAGCCATCGTCCCCGATCACGCGCCGATCCAGCGCTTCGACCAGCGCCCCCGATTCGAGCCTCCGCCGTCGGCCCCTCCGGCTGCCTCACCGGCAGCCCCGCGGTCGGCCCCACCGGCGCCCACCCCGTCGGCCGCTGCCCAGCCCTCGCCCGGCGCACCCTCGCCACTGCGGCCACTACCGGCGCCACCGCCACCGCAGCCTCCGCCCGGGATCGACGCCACCACCGGGCCCAAGCCCCGCGGGCTGCTGATCCCGGCGATCGCCTTCGGCTGCGCGATGCTCCTGCTGCTGGGGATCGGCGGCGGGCTCACCGCGCTGTGGCTCACCGACCACGACGACGCCACGGCCCCCATGGCCCAAGACCCTCTGATGAACACCCCCGATGTCGACCCCGGGGTGTGGGCACCGCTCACGGAGGAGCAGGTCCCCGCCGGCAGTCCCGAGGAGCTCCAGCAGGTTCTCGCCGAGAATCCGCTGCTCGAGGCGCGGCTGCCGATCCCCGCGCAATGCGTCCTGCCGCCGGCCGCGGGAGGGATGCTGCCGGCCGAGGAGCTGCCGGGCTATCTCGAGGCGGGCGCGGGCTGCCTGGAGACGGTCTGGGCCGACGCCCTCGAGCCCGTGGGCATCGCCTTCGAGGCCCCGGACGTGGTCGTCTACACGATGGACACACTGCCGACGGACTCCGCCTGCCAGACCGCGAACTTCACCAAGACCGCCCCGGTGGTCTGCCATGACGACAACACCCTCTACTGGCCGGCCGCCTGGGATCCGGGGTTCTCGAACACCTCGGCCACGGAGGCTCCCAGCCTGTACATGTGGCACCTGGCGTACTCGTACACGATGTTCGCGCTGGCCGCAGCCGATCTGGACGCCTACTACGGCGCGCTGCTGCTCGAGCTGGCCGACGCCCCGGAGCAGGCCGACGAGGTCCAGCGCCGGTACGCACTGCAGGTCTCCTGCCTCTCCTCGGCCGCGGCCTTCCAGCTGCCGCAGGGTATCCGCCCGGCCGAGCGGGTCGAGGATTTCGTGACCTCCGTCGAGGCGCAGGGTGAGCCTGTCACCGCGGGTGATCCCGCCCAAGAGTCGCGTGCCGCCTGGGTGGGCACCGGACGGGACAGCCGCGGGTCCCTCGGCGAGTGCTCGACCTGGTCGGCAGGCGCCGACGCTGTGGCCTGACCCTCACCCGGCATTTCTATGGCCAGCTCAGAACAGCGCCGGCTGCAGCGCCAGATCCAGTGCCGAGGGCGCGGTGCGGATCCGACGTGCGGCGTCGGCCGCGTAGCGTCGCTGCTCGGGCTGGTCCTCGTCCTCGCGGGAGTCCAGGCCGTGACGCCTCAGCAGCGGCCGAAGCCGCTGGGCGAGGTGCTTGCGGTACGCCGCCGGGGCGTAGGACGCGGTGCCGTAGAAGCGTCGGTACCCGGTGGCGAGCTCCGGGTGCTCCCGCTGGATCCACTCGAGGAACCACTCCTTCGCCCCCGGGCGCAGGTGCAGCGCGCCGAAGATGACGTGCGCGGCGCCGGCGCCGGCGATCTGGGCGAGGGCGTCGTCGAGCTGGGCGTCGGAATCCGTCAGCCACGGCATGATCGGCATGAGGAACACGGTGACTCGGAAGCCGGCGTCGGCCGCGGCGCGCACCGTCGCCAACCGCGCCGCAGTGGTGGGCGTGCCGGGCTCGACGGCCTTCTGCAGCGCGTCGTCGAACACGGCGATCGACATCGAGAGGTCCACCGGGACCCGCTCGGCGGCTGTCACCAGCTGCGGCAGGTCGCGGCGCAGCAGCGTGCCCTTGGTGAGGATCGACAGCGGGGTGCCGGAGTCCGCCAGGGCATCGATGATGCCGGGCATCAGCCGGTACCGCCCCTCGGCCCGCTGGTAGGGATCGGTGTTGGTGCCCAGTGCCACCAGGTCCCACCGCCAGGAGCGCTTCGCGAGTTCGGCTCGCAGCACCTCGGCGGTGTTGACCTTGACGATCACTTGTTGATCGAAGTCGGCGCCCGCATCGAGGTCGAGGTAGCGGTGGCTGCTGCGGGCGAAGCAGTAGACACAGGCGTGCGAGCAGCCGCGGTAGGGGTTCACCGTCCACTCGAAGGGCATCGAGCTCGCGGCGGGCACGCGATTCAGCGCGGACTTCGCGGTGACCTCGTGGAAGGTGACGCCCTGGAAGTCGGGGGTGGTCACGCTGCGCACGAGGCCCGACAGGCCCAGCAGCGCCGGGGACCGCTGCTGCTCGCCGGGCTCTTGGCCAATCTCCTGCCCACTCCATCGCATACCGCACAGTCGAACACGTGTTCGAGCTGGCGTCAAGGATCGATGGCACCGCTTAGCCTGGATCGATGGTGACCGACCCCGCTCCCCCAGCCGCTTCCGACCCGCAGACCGGCGCGTCTCCGAAGCCCGACCCCGCGCTGTACACCGCCCGGGTCGAGAACAGCGGAGGCACCTCTGGCCGGGTGCAGATCCGCGGAGCCTCCGCCATTGCGCTCGAGGCTCTGGCCGACGCCCCGGACGGGGCGGTCGCGCTGCCGACGGGTGGGCCGACGCCCACAGCGAAGGGGTTCAACCCCGAGCAGTTCCTGGCGATGGCCTGGAGCACGTGCCTCGGGGAGACGCTGCGGGTGGTGATGAACGCCCAGGGGCTCGAGCATCCCAGCCAGGTGAGCGTCGAGGTGGGGCTGCACCCCGACCCAGCCGGCGGCTACCGCTTCATACCCCGCGCCCTGGTGAGCATCCCGGGACTGGACCCGGACCAGGCCCAGCGACTGGTCGACGCCGCGCATGCCCGCTGCCCCGTCTCCAAGCTCCTGCGCGGGCAGGGCGTGCCGGTCGTCGAGCTGAGAGTTCAACACTGAACGTGATGCAGCACATAACCTTCTGACCTGCATGGTCGGTAGGCTGGGCCGACGATGATCGAGCTGCGGAATGTCACCAAGAGCTTCCCCCAGGGACGCTCCACGGCGACCGCGCTGAACGACGTCACCCTCACCATCGAAGACCGCGAGATGTTCGGCATCGTCGGCGAATCCGGCTCGGGCAAATCGACGCTGCTGCGGCTGATCAACCACCTCGAGGCCCCTTCTTCCGGAACCGTGCTGGTGGACGGGGAGGACCTCGGCGCCCTGTCCCCACGCGAGCTGCGGAAGCGCCGGCGCGGCATCGGCATGGTGTTCCAGCAGTTCAACCTGCTGGGCAACTCGACCGTCTTCGACAACGTGGCCCGACCGCTGCGGCTGCAGCGCCGCCGTGAGCGCGACACTGTGATGCAGATGCTCGAGTTCGTGAAGATGGCCGATCATCACCGCAAGCACCCCAGCCAGCTCTCCGGCGGCGAGAAGCAGCGCGTGGCGATCGCCCGGGCGCTGTCCACCCAGCCGGGGATCCTGCTGTGCGACGAGCCCACCTCGGCCCTGGACTCAGGGACCACCGAGGAGGTCATGGCCATCCTGCGTGATGTTCGCGACCGTTTCGGCACCACGATCGTGCTGGTCAGCCACGAGCTGGACGTCATCAAGTCCTCGTGCGACCGGGCTGCGGTGCTCGAGCAGGGCCGTCTCGCCGCTCTCACCGAGGTGACCCCGCCACCCCTGCAGGAACGGTTCGACTCCTACGCCGAGCGTGCCCGGGAGTTCCTGGGATGAGCGATCTGCTGGCACGCCTCGGCGAGTACCGCGGAGAGATCGTCCTCTCGATCCTCGAGACCGGGATCATGATGGTCAACTCCATGGTCGCGGCGGTGCTCGTGGGCCTCCCGATCGGGACCCTGCTCTACCTCGCCCGGCCCGACGGGCCCTACCCCCGGCTCTGGCTGCACCGACTGCTGAACGCCTATGTCAACGTGGTGCGCTCGGTGCCCTTCCTCCTGTTCGTGGTGGCGCTGATCCCGTTCACCCGCTGGCTGGTGGGGACGTCCTTCGGTACCACGGCGGCGTCGGTGCCGCTGGCCTTCGTCGCCGCCGCGCTCTACGCCCGCTTCTCCGAGCAGACCCTGCTGGATGTGCCCGAGCAGACCGTGGAGCTGGCCCGTTCGCTGGGCGCCGGGCCGCTGCAGCTGATCAGCCTGTTCCTGTTCCCCGAAGCCCGCTCCGGCCTGGTGCTGAGCCTGACCACGGTGACGATCTCGATGGTCAGCTACTCCACCATCATGGGCGTCGTCGGCGGCGGCGGCGTGGGCGACTTCGCGATCCGGTACGGCTACCAGACCTACGAATACGACCTGATGTACACGACGATCCTCATAATGGTCGTGTGCGTGATGGTCATCCAGGGAGCGGGCACCCTGCTTGCCCGCATCATCGACAAGCGGGCGCGCTGAGCGCCTCCTGACCAGGAACGAGACCCCCATGACGCGACACCTGTTCAACCGCCGCAGCTTCGCCCTGACCGCCCTTGCCGGGACCACCGCCCTGGCCCTTGCCGCATGCGGGGCAGGCGAGTCCGGCGGCGGCGAGGAGGACAAGGTCATCAAGGTGGCCTCCCACCTGCCGCCGATGACCGACGTGGTCACCCTCGCCGGCGAGGCCGCCGCCGAGGAGGGGTACACGATCGAGCTGGTGCAGGTCAGCGACAACGTCCAGTACAACCGGCTGCTGGCCGACGGCGAGGTCGATGCGAACTTCGCCCAGCACGAGCCGTACATGCAGGCGTTCAACGAGGCCCATGGCGCGAATCTGGTGCTGCTGGACGGGATCTACGACGCGAAGGTCGGCTTCTACGCCAAAGCCTTCGACGACATCGAGCAGCTCCCCGAGGGCGCGAAGGTCGCGATCCCCAACGATGCCTCCAACGAGGGCCGCGCGCTCGCGATCCTCGCAGGGCAGGAGCTGATCACCCTGCCCGAGGGCACCGGCTTCGAGGGCCGCGTGGGCGAGATCGTGGACAACCCCCTGTCCCTCGAGTTCGTGCAGATCGACCTGCTGAACCTCCCCTCCGCCTACGACGAGGAGGGCATGGCGCTGGTCTACAGCTACCCCTCCTACATCGAGAAGGTGGGCCTGACCCCGGCCGATGCGCTCCTGCTCGAGGAGCTCGTGGACCAGCGATTCACCATCTCCCTGATCGCACGCGAGGACAACCAGGACTCCGAGAAGATCCAGGTGCTGCGCCGGGCGATGACCAGCGACGCAGTGCGCAGCTTCCTCGAGGAGGAGCACAGCGCCACCCTGCTGCCCGCCTTCTGAACTGCCCGCGTCCTGAGAGGCGCGCAGCAGAGGGCCGCGCCCCGCGTTACTCGTCAGTACCCGCTCTGAACTGTCGCATCAGCCACGCCGTCACGACAGTTCGGAGGGGATACCCATGAGTAGCTGACGGAACGTCCGGCATGGGCTCGCCTCGCTCAGGGCTCAGGGCTCAGGGCTCAGGGCTCAGGGCTCAGGGCTCAGGGCTCAGGGCTCAGGGCTCAGGTTTCAGGACTCAGGTGTCGTCGCGCAGTCGCGAGCGCAGCAGGGCGAGCTCCTCCTCGCTCAGACCGCCCGAGCGGAGATATGCCGCCGCGCCGCCGCGGGCGTCCACCTCGGCGAGCGCAGCCTCGATCGCAGAGGCCGGGGTGGAGACCATGAGCTGCTCGATCTCCGGCAGCGGCGGGATACCGGCCCGGCGCATGCCCTCGAGCATGCGGTCCGCCCAGGGTCCGGTGAGCTCGGACTGGCTGCGGGTGTAGTCGGCGATGATGGCCTCGCGCTCGACCCCGGCGGCCGCGAGCAGGAGCGCGATCGCGATGCCGGTGCGATCCTTGCCCGCGGTGCAGTGCAGGAGCACGGCCCCGTGCGGCGAGCCCGAGGCCCCGGGGGCCGCGACCGTGCGAGCACAGTCTGCGAACACCGCTGCTCCGTGCGCGAGCATCGAGGTGTAGAGCGCGGCGAGGGTGGGGATCTGCGCGCGGAGCTCCTCGCGCAGCTCCGCGCTGGGCTCCGGGCTGGACCCGGCCTGCTCTGACAGCTGCGCCATCGCGGCCACAGACCCTTCCGCCATCTGCGCGATCGCACCCTCGAGGAGGGGGCGCTCCAGGACGCGGATCTCCCCCGAGGACGGCAGCCGGTTCGGCGCCGCCGCCCGCTCCTGCGGCGTGCGGAGGTCGACCACGCACCCGACGCGTTCGAGCAGGGCGACGCCCTCATCGGTGAGCGTGGCCAGGGCATCGGAGCGCAGCAACACGCCGGCGCGCACGGTGCCACCGCCGACGAGCGGCAGCCCGCCCACGTCCCGCGCGTTGAACGCCCCGGGGAACATGCTGGTCATCGCGTCGCCTCACCTCCCCTTCTCGGCAGATCTCCTGCCGCTCGTTCCTCGCAGCACGTCGATCAGCCAAGCGTCGCGGGGCGCTGCCAGGCCTCGCCGCGCACGTGCTCATCGAGGAAGCCGAGGAAGGTCTCGTACCAGACCTGCGCGTTGCCGCGGCCCTGGATCCAGTGGCCCTCGTCGGGGAAGTACAGGTAGCGGTGCTGGGTGCGGCCCTCGGCGTCCCGTGGTGTGGCCGAGAACTCGTGCAGGTCGTACCAGAGGGCGTGGCCCTGAGCGATCGGGACCCGGTAGTCCTTGTCCCCATGGATCACGAGCATCGGTGCGACGATCTCGCCCACGAAATTCTTGGGGTTGTACAGGGCGTTCTGCTCCCGCATCGGGCGCTCCCAGCCGGAGTTGTCGGTGGTGTGGCCCATCGTGTCGGTGTCCCACAGGGAGGCGTGGGTGACGATGCAGCGGAAGCGGTCGCCGGTGTGCCCGGCCACCCAGTTGGCCATGTAGCCGCCGTAGGAGCCGCCGGCGAAGGCGGTGCGCTCGGAGTCGATGTCATCCCGCGCCACGGTGACGTCGGTCAGCGCCATGATGTCGGTGTAGGGGGCGCCGCCCAACTCGTGCTGGCCGCGGTCGATCATCGCCTGGCCGTAGCCGGTGGAGATCGCCGGGTCCGGCAGCAGCACCGCATATCCGGCCGCGACGAACGGGTTCGGGTTCCAGCGGTAGGTCCAGGCGTTCCAGGACCCCCACGGGCCGCCGTGGGCGAAGACGACCAGCGGGTGCGGGCCCTCCCCGTCGGGCAGGCGCAGCCAGGCGCGCAGGTCGGTGCCGTCCTCGGCGGTGGCGCTGACCTCGGTGAGGGTGCCGACGGGGTCGACGGCGTCGGCCGGGTTCGGCAGCGCGTGGACCTCCCCGGTGGCCGGGTCGATGCGCACCGGGTACGGGGCGACGGCGATCCCGGAGGCGGAGGCGATGATCGCGCCTCCTGCCACGGAGGCCGCGGAGAAGGCGAGGTCCTGCTCCGGCCCGCCCGCGAGTCGGCGTGGGGCGGGATCTGCGACCCCGCCGATCCAGACGGAGCCGCGGCCCTGGTCGTCACTGGTCGCGATCAGCGTCGTCTCGTCCAGCCAGATCGGATCCACCCAGTGGTCCAGCTCCGGCCACACTTCGGTGGAGGTGCCGGTGGCCAGATCCAGGAGCTCGACAGCGCCCGAGAGGGTCGCCTGCTGCGTCCAGGTGCGCGAGCGGCCGATGAGGGCGTGGGTGCCGGCCGGGCTGAACTCGCCGGGGTCGTACTCGACCTCCGCGGTCGCCTCGCGCAGGAGCCGCGGCGGCTGCGCGCCGATCAGGTCCAGCAGGTAGAGATCGGGCGTGCCGAGCAGGTCTCCGCGGGAGTCCTGCATCGCTGCGAGCGCCCGGGTGCCCTCGCGGTCCACCGTCCAGCCGAGCAGACGCCCGGCGGGCATCGTGACGTGGCGGAAGTGCAGCAGCTGCGTGGCCGGGGCGTCCTCCGCGGCGCCGGCGCCATCAGATGCAGCAGCTTCGTCAGCCCCGGACGCAGGCGTGGTCCCCGGTGCTGGCGTGGCCTCGGCCCAGGCGAGGTCCTCGGGCAGCGCGGCGATCGCGAGCACGGGGCGGGTGGGGCCGAGGTCGTGGTCCCAGTAGCGGGTGGGGAAGCCGGAGTGGAGCGCGGCGGTGACCTTGGCGTCCTTCCGCTTCGTGCTGAGGGCGGCGTGCTCGGTCTCGTCGGCCGCTTGTGAATGCACTTCGAGCTCGGCGATCAGGTGACCGCCAGCGGCTTTCAGGCCGCCGAAGCCGCCGGCGCGGGAGGCGAGCTCGCGGGCCTCGCCCCGCACGGGCAGCGCCCACAGCTGGGCATCGTCGGCCTCGTCACCGTCCTCGCCCACCCGCTTGGCGGTGAAGAAGGTGGTGCCGTCCTCGGCGGCGGCGATCGCCCCGATGGAGGCGCTGCCGCGGGTCAGCGGGAGGATGCGATCACCGTCGAGCTCCACGAGGGAGCTGCGATATCCGGTGCCCTTGGCGTCCGGGGCGGACATCTTGGCGAGGATCCTGCCTCCGTCGGTGGTCTCCAGGCCCGCGAGCCGGCGGGCGTCCAACAGGGCGTCGATGGTCTCTCGTGTCATGAGACGCCATCCTGCCACCGTTTGCACGCCAGGGCACGAGGAACCGCGGGCCCCGCCCTACTACCTCACCCCTCTACCCCATCCCTCTGCCCCACTCCTCTGTGCGCCTGGGGCCGGAGAGGCGACCACGGTCACCCGGTCTTGCACCCCCGAACAATCTAGTTTAATCTTGAACCATCGCCCGGGGAAGTCGTAGCAAGATGACACAAGCACACCACTCCCCGGCACCGAGACCTACCGCGAGGAGCGCCCACCATGCAGTTCGGAATCTTCACCATCGCCGACATCACCCCGGACCCCACCACGGGCAAGGTCCCCACCGAGCATGAGCGCCTGATGTCGATGGTCGAGCAGGGCAAGCTCGCCGAGCAGGTGGGCCTGGACGTCTTCGCGATCGGCGAGCACCACAACCCTCCGTTCGTGACCTCCTCCCCCACCACCACGCTGGCCTACGTCGGCGCGCAGACCGAGAAGATCATCCTCTCCACCGCGACCACACTGATCACCACCAACGACCCGGTGAAGATCGCCGAGGACTACGCGATGCTGCAGCACCTCACCGGCGGTCGCGTGGACCTCGTGATGGGGCGCGGCAACACCGGCCCGGTCTACCCCTGGTTCGGGCAGGACATCCGTAAGGGCGTCGAGATCGCGATCGAGAACTACGACCTGCTGCGTCGGCTGTGGACCGAGGATGTCGTGGACTGGGAGGGCCAGTTCCGCACCCCGCTGCAGCAGTTCACCTCCACTCCGCGCCCGCTGGACGGCGTCGCGCCCTTCGTGTGGCACGGCTCGATCCGCTCCCCGCAGATCGCCGAGCAGGCCGCCTACTACGGCGACGGATTCCTGCACAACAACATCTTCTGGCCGATGTCCCACACCAAGCAGATGGTGCAGCTGTACCGCGAGCGCTACGAGCACTACGGCCACGGCAAGGCCCACCAGGCCTATGTGGGCCTCGGCGGCCAGGCCTTCATGCGCAAGAACTCCCAGGACGCGATCAACGAGTTCCGCCCCTACTTCGACAACGCCCCGGTCTACGGCGGCGGCCCGTCGATGGAGGACTTCACCGCGCAGACCCCACTCACCGTCGGCTCCCCCGAGCAGGTCATCGAGCGCTACCTGACCATGGCGGACAACGTCGGCGACTACCAGCGCCAGATGTTCCTCATGGATCACGCCGGCCTGCCGCACAAGACCGTGATGGAGCAGATCGAGCTGCTGGGCACCGAGGTCGTGCCGGTGCTGCGCCGCGAGCTCGAAGCCCGCAAGCCCGCGGATGTCCCCGAGGCACCCACCCACGCCGCTCGCGTGGCCGCCGCCGCCGCGAAGGATGGCGCCTTCGACGACTCCTACAGGTTCGAGACCGGCGACAACTGGACGGGCCTGCGCGCCGAAGACGCCCGCAGCTGACCCCGCCCGGCCCACTCATCCCGCCCTGCTCCCAGAGAGGATCACCCCATGACCCGCACCTTCCGCCTCGTCGCCCTCACGGCCGGGCTCTCCACCCCGAGCTCCACCCGGATGCTCACCGACCAGCTCTCCCGCGAGGCGGCAGCGGCGCTGGGCCGCGATGGCAGCCGGGTCGAGGTGACCACCGTGGAGCTGCGCGAGCACGCCCACGACATCACCGACGCCCTGCTCACCCGCTTCCCGAACGAGCGACTGTCGATGGTGATCGAGCAGGTGCGTGCCGCGGATGCGGTCATCGCCGTCACGCCGGTGTTCAACGTCGGCCCCTCGGGCCTGTTCAAGACCTTCTTCGACGCCGTCGACATGGAGCTGTGGAAGGACAAGCCGGTGCTGCTCGGTGCGACCGCCGGCACCGCCCGCCACTCCCTCGCGATCGACTACGCGATCCGCCCGATGTTCAGCTACCTGAAGGCAGAGGTGGTGCCGACGGCGGTGTTCGCGGCCTCCGCGGACTTCGGTGCGGACACCGAGGGACAGGCCGACGGGCAGCCGCTGGCCGTGCGGGTGCGTCGGGCCGCCGGCGATCTCGCGATCATGCTGCGCGCCGGTGTCGGTGGAACCGCTCCGCAGGGTGAGGCAGACAGCGCATCGGCGACGGATGGTGCCGACGAGAGCACCGGGCTCGCGCTGGATGCCGAATTCTCCGACTTCGTGCCGATGGGCAAGCTGCTCGGCCGCGGCTGAGAGCGGCCGGCGCTCGGTTTCGGTGTCACCCGGATCGGGATCCTCCGCCGCGAGGACATGCGCGTCCTCTCGACCTACGTCGTGAAGGTGGCGCTGCCGGCGCTGGTCTTCGTGAACGTGGTGGGCCGCTCCCTCGGAGACATCTTCAACCCGACGTACCTGCTCACCTACGCGATCGCCGCGATGGCGATGGTGGGCCTGGCCCGGGCCTGGAACAGCGCCCGCCGGGTACGACCGGTGCGGGCCGCCACGCTCTCCATCGCGGTCAGCGCCACCAACAACGGCTTCGTCGGGTTCCCGATCTTCCTGCTCCTGATCCCCGAGGTGGCGGGGCTGGCGATCGGGATGGACATGATGGTCGACAACATCCTGATCATCCCGCTGGCGATCGCACTGTTCGAATCCTCGACGGGCCAGGAGAAGAGCTGGGGCCGACGCCTCAGCGGCACCCTCCGCGGCGTGGTCACCCACCCGATGGCGCTCGCGATCGCCGCCGCGCTCGCCTTCACCGCACTCGGGATCGGGGTCCCGGCGCTCGTGGACCCGGCGCTAGAGCTGGTGGCCGGCTCCTCCTCCGCCGTCGCGCTGTTCTCGATCGGCGGCATGCTGGTAGGGATGAACCTGCACGGCCAGCGGGCGGATCTCGCGGCGGCTGTGAACGGCAAGCTCCTGATCATGCCGGCGATCGCCGTGGCCCTGGTGCTCGTGCTCCCGCTGCTGGGGCTGCCGGCACTGACCCCCGAACAGCGGGTCGCAGCGATCCTCACCACCGCACTGCCGTCGATGGCGATGGCGGCCGCACTCGGGGAGCAGTACGGCGAGGGCGAGTTCGGCGCCTCGACCATGATGCTCTCCACGGTCCTGTCCTTCGTCACGCTCTCCCTCTGGCTGCTGGCGCTGAGCGCCGTCGGCTGGCTGTGACGGTCTGACGGGCGGGGTGCCGCGGTCTCAGTCGTCGTCGTCCGCGGACTGGGGTGAGTCCGGGGAGTCGGCGCTCTGCGCGGAGACCGGCGAGGGAGCCGACTGCACCGTCTTTTTCGGAGCGGGCGCCTTCTTCGTGGTCTCCTTCGAGGTCTGCTTCGGGGTCTGTTTCGTGGTCGACGGCTTCGGCGCCTCGGGAGCCCGCTGCGTCGTGGTCTTCTGGGCCGGGGCCGGCGACTGCGCCGAAGGGGCGGAGAGCGCAGAGACCGCGGTGACCGCAGGCATCGCCGAGATCGGGGACAGCGGAGATCCGGCGGAGCTCAGCGTCTCCACCGCTGGAACCTGCTGCGGGGAGGGCACCTGAGCAGCGGACCCGTCCGAGCCGGCCAGCTCGTCCGGTGCGCGCTCGATGGCCAGGTCCGCAGCGTCGGCGACGGACTGCTCGGAGGGATCCCCGACCGACGCGTCGGAGCCCGCATTGCCGATCCCGGGCCCCTCCGTGGGCATCGAGGCGCCACCGGCGACCAGGGCATAGGCGACACCCGGCACCAACACGGCGGCGCTGGTGCCCGCCACCACGGTCCAGATCGTCTTCTTCCTCATGCGTGCGCTCCTCGCTCAGCCTGCCCGCTGCCGGGCCCTCATCGTGCTCCGCAGTACAGCGGCCGTCGATGAGACCGCGGACAGACCTTCATGAGAGACCTCTCATGGTCGGGCGGAGGCTGCCTCGAGGGTCGGACCGCTGATGTCTCGGCGCCCTTGCCAGGGGCGTCACAGCGGCTCCCACCCCAGCAGCTGGGCGGTGTCGTCCCCGGTGAAGCTGATCTTTTCGTAGTCCCCGCCGATGATCGCCGTGGCGTCTCCGCCCTGCCGAACTGCGCGTGCTCCGTACACCCGCACGCTCCGCGGAAGCACTTGCCGTCACGGCAATCCACCGTTGACGGTCCCGGATGGCCACTCTAGGATCACGGGACAGAACGCGGTTTCTATGGATCTTTTGCCCCATATCCCGGGCAACCCGTTCAGATCCCCTCAGCCCGGCAACGATGCCGACGAAGAGCTTGCTCCGGTGCCCCTTCACCCCGCGGCGGGCCGCGCCGCCGATCGGCCGCACCTTAGCTGGGCAGCCGAGAACTACGAGGTGTTGCCGCCGACCCCGCTGCTCTCACGGGCAACATTCCCATCTACCCACACCACCGCATGCAGGAGACATCGATGCACCTGAAGGACTATCTGGACGATCTCGCCACCCGCTACACGGTTCGCCCGCTGCCTGCCGTCACCGATGTGGCCGGACTCGAGACGTGGCAGGCTCAGCGCCGCCAGGACCTGTTCGAGCAGTGGGGGCTCTCCAGATGGGCCGAACTACTGGGAACGACTCCGGAGCATCGGGTCACCGGAACGGTGGAAGCCGCCGATCACCGAATTGAACGTCTGTGGATCCGCACCCTGCCAGACCTGGTCATCACTGCAAACCTGTACGTCCCGACGGGACTGAAGGCTCCAGCGCCCGCGATCCTCTACCTGTGTGGGCATTCGCCGCGGCAGAAGTTTCATTACCAGGAACACGCGCGACGCTTCGCCCAGCTCGGCTTCGTCACCCTGATCGTCGACACCGTGCAGCATGGCGAGATCCCCGGCACGCATCATGGCTCCCACCTGGAGGGGGCATTCCACTGGATGAGTCGTGGCTACTCCCCGGCAGCAGCTGAAGCGTGGAACGCGATGCGTGCGATTGACCTGCTGGCGGCCCGTGACGATGTCGATGCCGCACGCATCGGTGCCACCGGCCATTCGGGAGGGGGCGCCGTCAGCTGGTGGGTCGCCGCCGCGGATCCTCGGGTCCGTGCGATTGCCCCGTCCTCCGGGACCGGTGGCGAAGCCTCGCATCTGCACGACCACACACTGGACGGACACTGCGACTGCTACTTCCCCAGCTGGATCGACGGCACGGCGAGCATCGAGACGTACGCGATGGTCGCGCCCCGTCCAGTGCTGGTAGTCGCCCCTCGTCACGACGAGATCTTCCACCCCTGCTCCCCGGCGGCAATCGTCGACCGCCTCGGCGAGCTGTACCGGGTCGCTGGCCGTGAACAGGATTTGCAGCTGTGCTCCGTCGAGGCCGGCCACCGGTACACCTCTGCATCCCGGCGTGCAATCTCGGCCTGGATGCTGACGCATGTGGCCGGGATCCCGACCGCACCCGAGGAGATCAGTGACGTCGACGGCGTCGTACACCCGGACGAGGAGCTCCGGGTACTCCCCACGACAGCACCCCTACCCTCTCAACGCAATGCCACGTTGCCCGCCTGGTTCCGAGATCGGCCGCCATCACCCACTGATCCGGAGAGGGTCCGCGAACAGCTGCGCGCTCTGGTGCTGCGACTGTCCCCGATAGACCCCAAGGACGCACCGGTCCGCATCAGTCGTCGCTACCTGCGTGGGGACCGACTCACCGAAGATCTCCGCATCGACAGCGAGCCAGCCGTCCCCCTTGCTGCCATCCTCAGCCGAGCCTTGCCCGGTGAGCGGCCAGGTGACGAAGATTCCACAGTCGTTCCTCGCCCGGATGCCGCGACCTCCGGGAGAGCAGAGGTCGACGATCTGCCGCTGCCCGCCCCCGCCACCGGCGGCGTGCTCACGATCGACTTGCGCTCTCCCGAGGACGGCGGACACCGCTGGTGGACCGAGTTCTCCGCCCGATGGCCGGTTGCCGGTGCCCACGCGATCGTTGACGTGCGTGGCACGGGGGACACCGGGTTCCATCCGGGGCAGGCCTGGCATTTGCGCAGGGCTTCAGCAATGCTCGGGCGCACGCTGCCCATGATGCGTATTCACGACACGTTGTGCGCGGTGCATGCCCTGCAGCACGTGAGCCAGCCTGATTCGATCGTTCTACGAGCCGACGGAGATCTCGCTGTAGTCGCCCTGTTCGCAGCTGCGATGGAGCCGCGGATCGCAAGGCTGCAGGTGGAACAGCTGCCACCGACGCTGGATTCCGGTACCGATCCGAACGGCCGCGAGGGCATCGTCGAGGTGCTGCACGCCCTGCGCATCGCTGACATCCCAGAGCTGCTCACCCTCGTAGACGTCACCCATCTCGACATCGACGGTAAATAATCTCCAGATTTGCTTGTCAGCTCACACTCCGTGTGAAATATTCACACTCACGTGGTAGCGCATCGCCGCGCTCCACCCACGTCGAACACTCTCTCCCTCTCCACGAAGGAATCTTCATGTCCGGTGCCCCGCGCGATGCCGCCGTGCTGCAGCAGATCCGCAACACGGTGCCGGAGCTGAACCCTGCGATGGCCCGGGTGGCCCGCGTCATCCTTGCAGATCCGCAGCAGGCGGCCTCTGCAACCATCACCGCGCTCGCCACCGCGGCAGAGACCTCCGCCACCGCGGTCACTCGCTTCGCGGCCCGCCTCGGCTACGCCGGCTACCCCGCCCTGCGGTCGGCGATCGCCATGGACACCGGCCGCGGCGTCCAGTCCGGGTGGGAACGAGATATCGGCCTCGCGATCTCCCCGACAGACCCAGCAGCTGAAGTCCTGGACATCTTGGCGGGCACCCAGGCTCGCGCCCTACGCGACGCCGTGCGCTTGATCGACGTATCGGCGGTCCAGAGTGCGGCCTCCGCGATTGCTGGCGCCCAGCGAGTGCACATCCATGCCGACTGGGCCGACGCTGTTCCCGCCGAAGAGATGTATCTGCGCCTGCTGAGGATCGGGATACCGATCTGGTCCCTGGGCAGCGACCTCGCATCCTTGAGCGCGATGACACCGCTGCTGAGCCCCGGAGACGTGGCGATCGCTCTGAACCGTTCCGGCTCCAGCCAAGCCTTGCTCGACGCAGTGGGTCGCGCCGGCGAGCAGGGCGCCACCACCATCGCGATACACGGCGATCCGCGGTCACCGCTCGCGGAGGCCTCGACGATCCCGCTGTTCACCGGCATCCAGGACGGCACCGTCTGGACCCAGTACTACGCCGGCCGCGCCAGCGACTCGCTGCTCGGGAGCCTGCTGTGGGTCCTGGTCGCCCAGCAGACCCCCTCCCGCAACGACCCCATCGATGTCCTTCGCGGAGAGGAGCGGGCTCCATGATCACCGAAGCGCACCACGCAGATATCGTCGTGATCGGTGGTGGTCTGGCCGGGATCTGCGCTGCGATCGGTGCCGCCCGCCGCGGGACGACAGTGGCACTGGTCCAGAACCGGCCGGTGCTGGGCGGAAACTCCTCCAGCGAGGTTCGGGTCTGGGTGTGCGGCGCGACCTCCCACGGCGTCCACCATTACGCCCGAGAGACCGGGATCATGGGTGAACTGTTCGTCGAGAACCAGTATCGCAATGCGGAGGGAAACCCCTACTACTGGGATCTGCTCCTGTTGGAAAAGGTACTGGCCGAGGAGAACATCGAGCTGTTCCTGAACACCGATGTGAACCACGTCGAGGCCACCGGGCCGGACCACGAGCGCACCATCCGCTCTGTGACCGGCTGGATGACGGGCTCCGAGCGAACGATCACCTTCCACGCCCCCACCTTCATCGACTGCTCGGGGGACGGGATTGTCGGGCTGCTGGCCGGCGCAGAGTTCATGACCGGCCGCGAATCCCGATCACAGTGGGAGGAGTCCTGGGCACCGGAGGTGCCGGACTCCAACACTCTCGGCTCGACCATCCTGTTCTACTCCAAAGACATCGGTGAGCCCTCGAAGTTCGTCGCCCCACCCTTCGCCGTCGACATCACGAAGACAGCCATCCCCGAGCGCCGGGTCATCCGCCAGAGTATGAAAGGTTGCGATTTCTGGTGGATCGAATGGGGCGGCGAACTCGATGTGGTCCACGATAACGAGCGCATCCGGGACGAGCTGCAGAACATCTGCTACGGCATCTGGGACCACATCAAGAACTCCGGTCAGTTCGATGCCGAGAACCTCACCCTGGAATGGGTCGGTGCCGTTCCGGGCAAACGCGAGCACCGTCGCTTCCTCGGCGACCATGTGCTCATCCAGCAGGAGGTGCTGGGCCAGACCGAGTTCGAGGATCGGGTGGCCTTCGGCGGCTGGTCGATCGATCTCCACCCAGCCGGCGGGGTCTATGCCACGGAGAAGGGCTCACGACACTGGCACCCAGACGGCAATTACCACATACCTTTGCGCACTCTGTACTCGAAGAATGTCACCAACATGTGGATGGCCGGCCGCACCATCTCCGCCAGCCACGTCGCCTTCGGGAGCACCCGGGTCATGGCCACCTGTGCCGTGATCGGCGAGGCAGCCGGGATCGCCGCCTCGGTGGCCGGCGATCTGGGCGTCGCACCCCGCCAGGTCGCCACAGAGCACCTGAGCTCCGTGCATCACGCGCTGGTACGCGCCGATGCCTCAGTGCTCGGCCTGGAGAACTCCGACCCCACCGACCTCGCACGCACGGCCAGCGTCTCCGCCTCGTCAACCCGTACCACCATCGCGTCGACGACCCCGGGACGGCACCACGAGCTGCAGCATGACCTGGGGATCGTGCTGCCCGCCAACCCGACATTGGCCGGCATCGAGCTGCTGCTGGACGCCGATGCCGATACCTATCTGACCGTCGACCTCCACGACACCAGCAAGCCGCAGAACTACCTCCCCGATGAACGGATCGACTCCTGGGTCGTCGCGGTCCCGCGAGGTCGCTCCTGGGTGAAGGTTCCCGCCGCCTGGATTCCCGATTACGCCCGCAACGCCTTCCTCGTGCTGCGAGCGAACCCGGCTCTGTCCATCCACGAGTCTGCGGCGGCAGCACCTGCTGGCACGCTGACCCTGCGCTACCGTGAGCTGCCAGCTGAGGAGCAGTACACGGAGCAGTGGCGACCCTGGAAAGAGATCTACGTGGGGCACGGCATCTGCTTCCGGCTGCTTTCGGCAACTGCCGCATTCCATCCGATTCATACCGTCAGGGGCTTTGCCCGCCCCTTCGGCGGACCGAACATGTGGATCTCCCAGCCCGTGGCTGAGGACCCTCAACCG